>JAUWRA010000143.1 GCA_030610815.1 Methanosarcinales archaeon | reverse complement strand
GTTAAGTCTGATGTGAAACGACCTGAGATTCTTAGGGATTTTGTTGCACTTGTTGAGGATGCGTATAGGGACGTGGCCGATGCGGATGTTAATGTGTGGCTGTCTAACTTTATTGGCACAGATGCTAGAATGACGCCATAGTCTTTCACCATATGTCCCATCCAGACCTGGCAAGCCTGTCTGAGCGTCCCCTATTTGCATATCTGCAATAACACTTCCCATCTCCAGGTTTGTTATGAATAATGTACATTGGTCTTTAACCACTTGCGGAAAATCTCCTTGTGGACGATTAGGAGTTCCATGAAGATAATCACCGATGTGGTATATGACATTTTGAATGTGTTGTATAGCTCCTACCATCTCGGCTGCAGGTATTTTATCCTCTCCAGTGATGGAAAAAGATATATTCTTCTTATCTTCAGCTTTCACCATACGATTTCCTTTGTGTCACAATATATTCAAATAAAAATAGCTGTGATACGAAATATTGGATATTTTAATCACGTTATCTATTTTATCAACTATAGCTTGAAGCAAGTGTATATGATTTTATATTGATTTATATATTACGATAGAATTGGATTTGCCAGATCAGTTGGTGTACGGGGCCGATAAATGTGGAAATGTCGTACTAAGACGATCCGGTGACTAATCCACTCCTAGCTTCTATTCTAAGTCCCTGCCCCATTACCCTCTTCACAAAAAGCCCTTGAAAATACCTTGTAATAATCATAAATCCCTACGTGTGGAATGATTGTCAGGGAACTGCAGGTAAGTTGCGTGTACACCTGCTTTTTAGGGAGTGGTTTTTAGAACTATTTTTATGAGATTGCGTTTATTTTACTTTGAAGTGTGTGGTTATGAACTGCATTCGGGACATTGACGGACGAAATGGAAAATCGGGAGGTAAAGTATTATTTACAGGCCTCGGTACTTAAATCCGGGGTCGTTGAATACGTGGTGGGGGATTTATGCTCGATCAAGTGATATTTACGAAAGCCATTTAGCTTATAAAAGCGAGTAGGGTAGAGGTGGCAGAAATGTTCACTCACAGGTTCGGGCTGGCAGATGCCGGAGAATGGTTCAAATTGGTGGCCGGGGCAGGAGAGTCCATGAAAGTAATAGTCGAACCCGGAAATAGCAAGGAGTGAGATAAATGGAAATAGTCAGGGAATACCAGAAGCGGGAGTTTTGCAAGGACTGGGGCTGTCCCAGCCAGAAGAAGATTGATGAAGCAGTAGACCAGGCATCTGCGGATGCTGTAAGAGAGCAGGATTGTAAGAGCTGTATGGCTCACGTTTTCCACAAATGGCTGAATGATAAGGACTACCGGATAGTGGTCATTGAATAAATGAAACTTCAGGATACTTTTCCTTTATTTGCTTTTTAATATGGTTGAATAAGTAGTAGGAGCGCTATGCATCAAAGCGAGGATGTGGACTTTAGATAACATATTGCTCTCTGGTTCCGGGGATCAGCCACGACTGCAGCATATGCACCATCTGCTGAGGATCGAACATCTATCAGTTTGATAATACTGCTGAACTTCTTGTCATCAGGCAACAGTTCAGCCAGAACATTTTCTGACATTTCGAAAAATTCCTCATTGAACTCTGATTCCGGTATATCAGGATAAACAGGCATGTATATGATATGTCCTTCCACCAGATCCTGGAAGAAATGTGTACCATAAGACACTTCAGGCGTATGACCGCCTCCCTCTCGGGCAATTTCAACAAGAACAGCAGTATTATCTATATCCGAATAGCTTGTATTTACGCCCAGGTCAATATTATTGCTGCCCCACCTCCCGGGTCCCATCAATATGAACCTTGCACCCTCCAGACGAAGTCGTTCATTGATCCGACCAACTACACGCCCAACCGATTTCTTAACATGCAGTTCTTCGATTCCTGTATACAACCTTGGATCTATGTAGACTATGTACCGAATATCGTTAATCACTCCCCCATTAATGATCTTGCTGGAACTGAATAATATGTTTTCAGGAGGTACATCAATCGGCATAACAACAGGACCAGTAATGCCTGGTATCTTCATGGTGCGACATTGCAGCAAATTGATCCTCATCCTGTTATTTGAATCCACAAATGCTGTAAATTCCATATCCACCGGGTTGTCGTAACTCTTTTCGATTATTTTCAGCATTTCTCCTATGATCTCAACAAAATCTGTCTGTCTTATGAGGTTGTTGAAGCTAAGAATAAAATTCCTCGGTAAACTATCCATAAGTCCAGTATACTTATCATAAAGATAATCGTCCCTGATCAAGGACACAAATAATCTAAGGTTGGGGTAGTCACCGTCAGCGATCAGTTCGGAAACAGGTAATGTCCTGAACTCGTTGTCCTTAATGTCAAGCAGATCGACCTCCCACTGGGAATATTTTGTAATTTCCATGCCGATCTCCGGTCTGAGTTCCGGATGACTGACCGCTATCATTCTGGGGTAATCCCTGCCTACCCGGTCCACTGCACGGGTACCCAGACCGAACACCAATCTGATCATTCCCTTTTCAGGTTCTATACGGGGAGTCCAGGCGAAAAGATTTCTTGAAAATGTCACACCCGCAAGGGTCGGGAAGAAATAGTGTTTATACGGCACACCGGATACACGCTGTACAAGGATAGCCATCTTTTCATCATTGTCTTTGAGGCCGTGAACCCTTCTGTATGAAAGCGCGTCAGGGTTTAATGCACTTGCATATACAAGCTTAATGGCACGCATAAACTCTTCAAGTCTTTCATCGGGATTTCCCTGGTTGGTACAGAATTCGCTCCGGTATTTGCCTGCAAATGCATTACCAAAACTGTCCTCCAGCAAACTGCTGGACCTTACAATTATGGGTGCCTGTCCGAAGTAGTCTATCAGGTTTCGAAACTGTTCTGTGATCTCTTCTGGAAATTTTCCGGCAAGAAAACGCTTTTCCACCTCTTCGAACATTTCTCTCGTGATCTTGGAGTCTTCAGACAACTGCAACCTCAGACGGAAAAGGTCGTTATTCACCAGAAATGTGAAAAAAACGTCTGATCCGATATAGAATGAGTCATGCGGCTCCAAAATACTTGAAAAATCTCTGGGTCCGCCGTCCTTGAGCAGAATGCTCCTGGCAATCAACATGCCTGCGGCTTTTCCCCCGACCCTACCGGACCCGATCATGCGGTCTCTAATGTTCAACAGGTCTTCAAGGGTTAGATAATGGTCAGCAAGCTTGTTGAACAAGGGATGATCCCCTATGATCATCCTTGAAAGTTCCTGTTTGAGTGCGATTGTTTCCGGAGATAGGGTCTCCATACCTGTTTCATAGTACTGTGTAAGTTTTTTGTAAACACTGTCCCATGGAGCGATGGTACTGGTACTCAAAAAGACCTTCTTATGGCGGCTGGTGGAAACCGCGGCTGCGTCCCCACTATTGAACACCGGCACCAGCTTTCCATGGGAAACAACATGTGGCAAGAACATCTGTGGAGAATAGCGGTCGTAGACTTTCAATGGATGCAGGTATGTCCTGGATTCCACACGGTAAACATCGATCAGTATCTGAGTGGTATCCCGTATCCTGGCAACTGCAGAATGACTATGCTTGCCCCTTGTCAGGGCAAAGAACGCAATCGTGTCAAGTTCGAACAGGTAAGGACAGATGACCTTAAAAAAGTTGGCAAGAAGTTCATCAGTGGCCCATTCAACTACCAGGGAGGACAGGTTGTCAAAAACATAAAAAACCTGTTTGCCGTATTTCTCTATTATCCTGTGCACTTCACTGCTGAAAAAATCAAATCCCTTGCTCAGGTCAACCGGTATCAGATCCAGATGTTCCATTGGTTTGAGTACCGGGTCATGGGGAGCAAAACTGATGTATACACAACGACGACCATCTCTGATTCCCTGATAAATAAACTTTTTAGCATAATATGAATAGTCATCCAGGTCGTCAACCTGCCAGACTACATTGTCACCCAGCCTGAAACCCTGTATTACTTCATCAAGAGAAGGTACACCGCTACTTATTATTCCTGGTTTTTTTTCCTCCATATGCCTTCTCCTCATTATGGTCGAGCTTGTTCTATGTGTATTTGACTCCTCGATCCGAGTACTGGCATCCAATCTACATAATGAACCGACTGAACATAAACCCCCCTGCAGTCCACCTAAACCTTAACCTATGGATAAATGTGAACTGCATACGCCTGTGTCTTGTACCTGATGGGACTCCCGGGTATTGTCAAATACCCAGAGCATCAACCCGATGCCCCCAGACAGTGCGAAGCAGTCCGAGGTCGTTGACGACATCCCCCACTTTCTATTCAAGTCCCCGCTACCCCATTACCCCCCCTCACCAAAAGCCCTTGAAAACACCTTTGAGAAATAAAAAATCCCGAACTCCATAGGCTCGCCCGACTCCCGCATCAACTCAAGCTCCCTCTCAGGGGACAGGATACAAGACGGGCAGTTGGGTCAGCAGCTTGTAGGCACCCTCTTCCTTTGCCATTTCTATCCTGGTTTGGAATGATGTCATGGAGATATGGGTAAGTTGCGTGTACCCCTGCTTTTTTGGGAGTTTTTTTTAGAAAAATTATTATGAGATTACGTTTATTGTATTTTGGAGTGTGTGGTTGTGAACTGTATTCGGGACTTTGACGGACAAAATGCAAAATCAGGAGGCAGAGTATTATTTACAGGCCTCGGTACTTAAGTCATGGGTATGTGACTGCGGGATGGGGGATTTTGTGCATCCTCTGAATAGATTTATAAAATCAAGCAATTCAATTTCATATAATATTATATACTTTAATAGCAAAACAAACCACAATGGCAAAAGCTGAAAAGGTCTTAATTGAAAACAAATTATTAAATTCAATCTTTAAAAAAGAATTTCTTGAGGGAATTTCTGAATTCGAGACAACAATTTTTCCGATAGCCGTTGTTTTTATTAATGAAATGAAAATCGATGGTGAAAAAAAAGGAATTCCAATTATATTATCGCACCACACCAGTGAAGAAATCAAGAATAAACAATTACACATTGAATCTCAAAACAGCGATTTAATGGAATTTTTTATAAAGTTCATGGAGGAGGATTTTGATGAGTCTTACTAAAACATTAAATCCTGAGACTTTATTTATAGATGCTAGCAAAGTGGATAGTGAGATATCTTATGAAGTTACGAAAGAATATAAAGTAACTACAAAGATATCATTCGAAAAAGAAGATGTTTTTCAATATTTATTTTCTGAAATAACTAAATTAAAAGAGAAAGTAGAAAATTTAGAAAAAGAAAAATCACCAATTGCAGAGAACGCATTAATTAAATTTTGGGATAATGAATACGATGACCAGTGGAATGAATGTTAACCAAAGGGATATAATTCTAATTCCATTTCCTTTTTCAGATTTGACACAAACAAAAAGAAGACCCAGTATAATTATTTCAAATCATGAATATAATTCAAATAATGAAGATGTAATTTGTTGTGCTATTACCAGCAATCCAAGAAATTATGATCAGAGTGTAGAGATTGTAAATGAAGATTTAGACAGCGGTAATTTGCATTATGAAAGCAGAGTAAAGCCAACAAAAATATTTACATTAGATAAAAGAATGGTAGTGAAAAAACTAGCAAAATTAAATATTATCAAGAGTAAAGAAATTGTAAAAAATTTAACCCATTCTATTGAGATTAATGACAGTGTTGCCATAGATATAAACTAAACACTGAACATATGTCTTCATAATGTGTATATTTTTTAACTGGAAGCCTCATGCACCCTTGAGATGACCCGGATTTGAGCGGCAACGAAATCCGAGGACGTGACGACATCCCCCACCTTCCATTCAAGTCCCAGCTGCCCCATTACCCTCCTCACCAAAAGCCCTTGAAAACACCTTGTAGAAATCAAAAATCCCGAACTCCATAGGGTCGCCCGACTCCCGCATCAACTCAAGCTCCCTCTCAGGGGACAGGATACAAGACGGGCAGTTGGGTCAGCAGCTTGTAGGCACCCTCTTCCTTTGCCATTTCTATCCTGTGTGAGAAGATTAATTGTATTTGGGACATTGACAGATGATATGAATAATCTGCACGAGTATTGAATTTGTGACTGTTTTCACTCCAATAATGTGATGAATTCATCTCTTGAATATCCTGATTGCTTAATTATTGAAATTAAGGTCCCTTTTGGAATGGGGTTCCTTTTCGGAATTATTACAAGAAATTTGTCACCATAAAGTCCTTCT
>JAUWRA010000210.1 GCA_030610815.1 Methanosarcinales archaeon | reverse complement strand
CAGATGTAGTTTTCAGGCAAGTGAACATAATACCTGGTAATGTTACAGCAATAAAATATCTGACAGCCACAAAAAATGGTAAAGTATATATGCAATTTTGACACAATTACGCTTAAAATTAAATAATTATGGTGTGTTATGAAATATGTGACAAAACACTGCCCGGTCTGCGGTAAGCAGTTCGTGGTGATCCGGGAGGCGGCGTACAAGGTGGAGTGTTGTACCCTGGGATGCCTGGACAAGATGAACAGTGAGGTGACTGCCTTTAGGGACGGGGTAGGACCTGATGCACAAAAGTTAGTGAATAAGCATGTTTCAGATATCTAAAAAATGTTTAAGAGGAATATCCAGATGAAAATCGCTATAATTCCTGGCACCAGCCCCGAGATCACCAGGATGAGCCCTGTGATGCGTGAGTGGGAGAGGCGGGGGCCGTATTATGACTGAAAAAAATGCCATTCATGAATCATCAAAATTATATGTCAACTCTGCCATTGGTAAAGGGACCATAATTCTGGAAAATGTGATCCTCGGGTATCCTGAACATTCGATCCTGATGGAGATCATGGGTCAGAACAGGAATATCGAAGACTGCGATTTTCCAGGGTGTACCATTGGTTCCGATTCAATCGTACGACCCGGCTCTACAATATTCAGTAACGTTAGCACAGGTAATAAATTCAAAACAGGACATAATGTCCTGATTCGTGAAAACACAAGCATCGGGGATAATGTCCTGGTGGGTTCAAATGTGATTATCGATGGTAATGTCACCATAGGCAATAACGTGAGCATACAGGGTAATGCGTATATACCCACAAATGTTGTCATGGAAGATAATGTGTTCATCGGCCCGTGTGCAGTGCTGACAAATGATAAATACCCTATACGCAAGCAATATGAACTCCGCGGACCGACCTTGCGCAAAGGCGCATCGGTGGGAGCAAATGCTACGATCCTGCCTGGTGTGGAGATCGGAGAAGGAGCCATGGTGGCCGGTGGTGCACTTGTTACCCGTGATGTACCTCCCTGGAAACTTGCAATTGGATGTCCGGCTGAAATTAAAGATCTGCCTGATGATTTGAAACAGTTAAATAATATATGATTAATTTATCAACACGACACAATACTAAGATACAGTTATTCCAACGAATATATCAGATGCAGATGCGAATACAAATCCGTGTAAATCCGTGAAATCCGTGTCTTTTTATTTTTCCAGACACGGATTAACACTGATTAACACCGATTTTACCTAAAGTCGGTGTCTAAAAAATAACTGGAAAATGGGACCGTGTCTATCAACACATGCCAGGTATAAAAAATGATTTCGATTGCAAAACCACAGCTTGGTGATGAAGAAATTGATGTGGTAGCTGCTGTTTTGCGCTCAGGTGTCATCGCCGAGGGGGAACGGGTCAGAGAATTTGAGGCCAGATTTGCTGAGTATATAGGTGTGGAACATGCCGTTGCAGTGAACTCAGGTACTTCTGCACTTTTTGCATCACTGCTTGCGCATAACATCGGCAATGGCGATGAAGTTATCACAACATCTTTTAGTTTTATTGCCACTGCAAACTCCATATTATCTACCGGAGCAAAGCCTGTGTTTGTTGATATTGAATACGATACATTCAATATCGACACAGACGATATCATGAATAAGATCACTCCGAAAACCAGGGCCTTAATGCCGGTACACCTGTACGGGCATCCTGCTGAAATGAAGACTATAATGGAAATTGCACAGGACTATGACCTGATCGTTATCGAGGATGCATGCCAGGCTCATGGTGCAACGTATAATGATAAAAAAGTGGGATCATTCGGGACCGGAGCTTTTAGTTTCTATCCTACAAAAAATATGACCACCGGTGAGGGAGGAATGATCACCACCGATGACGGCAAGGTAGCAGCACGTGCAAGGATGATACGTTCTCACGGATCAAAACAGCGTTATCGTCATGAGATGGTAGGATATAACCTGCGCATGACAGACATTTCCGCTGCAATAGGGCTTGTGCAGCTTGGTAAACTTGATGGTTTTACACAGATGCGCCAGAGGAATGCTAAGATATTGTCTGATGGGCTCAGGGATGTGGATGGGATCACCATTCCTGCGATACGGGGTGGATGCAGCCATGTT
>JAUWRA010000107.1 GCA_030610815.1 Methanosarcinales archaeon | reverse complement strand
TTAAAGGTAACACATCCATTCTGTGAATTTGGCGTGCCCCATGTAACTCCTGCAATACCGCTTGAAGAAGCACTGGAAATGATGGAGAGGATGTAAAAAAAATATTTTTTAATATTTTCATTATGTTGTTGTGGTAAATTTACCACCTCAACATCTTTTTTTTATTCGTGTGTGAAGCTGATATAAACGCTAAATTTGTCTCCCTCGGTCACACAAAAGAGCATTCGCAACAATCCTAACGATAACCACCCCAACGATTATATTCTGCTCAGGCTTCCACTGTGACTGGGAGTGTTGCCAATCGCTAAGGCCAACTCTGGTTCGCTTGCGCTTTGGGCAGTGGCTGCCGATACTAGGGACCTCCGCACAGCACCTCACGATTCCGCACTTCCCGTTCTCTTCATCCGGGCGCAGGCCCGGATGGGTGAATTTTATCCCGCAGTGGGACATGATTTTTTTTTACCTCCAATGTCCTGTTTGTTTATCCTTCTCTTTTATGCTTCAAAGCACGCCAGTCAACGACCCCGGACTCCGCTTCGCTCTATACGGGGCATCAAGGCGGATGCTCGTTTTATCCAGTTATTTGAATGAGATGATATAAAGAAAAATATAATTGTCTTTACTGCAAAAGAAGGCTAACGAAAAAATTGTAAAAATTGTAAATTTTCAGGCTTTCTTAAAAATATCATAAGTAATTTCTTGCTGACAACAATTTACTCAATTAGTATATTTTGAACTATTTTTTATTACCACTTTTCCATCAAGAATACCAGTTTTGGCGATTTTTCTCTTTATTTTTAGGTTTAATTCGCAGTTATCAAATTTGAATTCATATCGGTAAAACATAATTTCTTCGTCTTGTTTCGGTTTAGTATGATGCCAATCTCCTTTATCTAAAAATTCCTTTCCTCCACTCTCATCGACAGTCCAAATATCTGCATCAAGTGTTGGTTCTTCGTTGGAGTCCTCCCAATGGAATCTTAGTTGAATATGATATTTTTCAAAAAGAAATTCATTCATGAAATGGTTTCGTCGATCTTGTCTCGTATACTGTTCATATTTTTTACCTGTGTCAGCATTAAAAATTCCAATGTCTATGATTTCCGTTGATTCATCAAGTTTCAAATAGGATGTATATTCTCTATGTTGATCTACAATTTTATTTTCTAAACTATTTTCCGTTGATTTATCTAGTTTCATTAGGATTAACACCTCTTTGTGTATTTTAATAAGTTTCTAATTTATCAAATACTCTGGGCTTTGTATTGCAGCCACGGTATACCCCGTACGAAATGTAATGAGGCCTGTATATAACAATTTCAAGGAATATCTCCCTTCCTACATTCTACAATACATGATATAATTAATAATCTTTTCGAATGTACCGCCCCACAACCACAAGAATCACCCCAACATCCCCAAAGGTTGGCCCCCACCAGTACGAATAACCAGGCAAACGGCACCACACATAATAACTACATTGATGCCAGGCTGTCAAGAAATCGCATTAATATCCCCCTCTCACATCCACCACCCTCTGTGCCTTCCCCGCAGTCCTCGGAATAGCCCCCCTCTCAACCAGTTCCACCACAGTCCTGAGATTAAGCACAGCCTTCAGCCTATCCTCCACACTGCACTTCAGGTCTTCCAAGTCCCTAAGCTCACCAGTAAAACCCCTCTCCATCAACTCCACCTTAATGAGTATCTCATCCAGCTTATGCCGCTTGCGGTCAATAAGCACCTGGAACTGGTCGCCAACCTCGGGAATGCTCACCAGCACACTCTCTATCTGGGAAGGAAATACATTAATACCCCGCACTATCAGCATATCATCGGTCCTGCCTACAATCTTATCCAGCCTTGTATGAGTACGCCCGCACAGGCATTCATCCTCCATGATACTGGTAATGTCACCAGTATGGTAACGTATCAAAGGCATAGCCTCCTTGGTCAGCGAGGTCAGCACCAGTTCACCCTTCTCCCCTGGTGCCACGCTCTCCCCATCAGGGTCCAGTATTTCTACAAGGAAATGGTCATCCCATATGTGAAGACCGTGCTGTTCCTGGCATTCGAAAGCCACGCCAGGTCCGAACATCTCAGACAGGCCGTATGAATCATAGGCCTTGATATCAAGCACATCCTCCAGTTCCAGCCTGGTATTCTCAGACCAGGGTTCGGCACCGAAACAACCAGTCCTCAACGACAACCGGTCAATAATATCAAGTTCCCTGGCCGTCTCAGCCAGGTACAGGGCATAAGAAGGCGTGCAGTGCAGGGCCGTAACCCCGAAGTCTGCCATCATCTCAAGCTGGTGGCGGGTATTGCCTGTACCGCTGGGTACTGCAGTGGCACCGATACGCTCGATACCAAAATGGATGCCCAGCCCTCCTGTGAACAATCCATAATTGACAGCATTCTGGAATATATCTTCAGGCCCGATACCTACCATTGTAAAATTCCTTGCCATCAGGTCGCTCCAGGTCTCGACATCCCTGGCTGTGTAACCTACCACCGTGGCCTTGCCGCTGGTACCGCTGGAAGCATGAAGCCGCACCACATCCCGCATGGGAGTGGCGAACAGGCCGAATGGGTAAGTGTCACGCAGGTCGGCCTTACTTGTGCCTGGAAGTCTGCTGATATCCTCAAGGCTGCGTATATCGCCGGGCTTGATCCCTGCAGAGCTAAATGCCTGCCTGTAGAAAGGTACGTGCTCATAAACATTCTTAACCACATTTTTTAGCCGCTTTAACTGCAGTGCCTCAATATCACTCCTGGACATTGTTTCATACTTGGGCTGCCAGTATTTCATTGAGCATCATTTTATCTATTTATTTAAAGTATTTTTCATATTGGTGCGACAAATGCGGCCTGACGTAAATTCAGGGCCACAACCTGGAAAAGATGAGCAAGCTCACAAAAACAGGCAGAGGTATGGCATAAGATAATGCATTTCAATTCTTCCGGCCAGATAATTGGAACTATAGTAATATCTGAATCATAAGATTTATATACTTTTACCAAATTATTTAAATACATGGGGATTAACAGTGCAACAATAATTGAATTCCTTAATATGTGTATGGGCATTTGTATAATCGTAATCTCATTTTATGCTTCAAAGAAATTCAGTTTACGCATTTTCAGGCGTGGATGGCTTATAGTTTCACTTTCCGGCGTTGTTATGGTACTTGGTTCAATATTTAGGGAATATTACTCATATGCCAATCTCTATGCTGAATGGGCCTGGTTAGGTCGGCTGTTTATTCTCATTCATCTGGTTTTGCTGGTGATCGGAATTTATCTTATGGCCGTGACAGCTGTGAAGATGTGGGGAGATTGATTTACAGCACAATGGAGTGTTAATGGTGTTACCAGAAGAAGGAAATCTGACAAAATCAGAACAGCTCGAAAATATTCTGAAAGATATTGAGTTAATTGGTGGCATCCAGGCATCTTCAATAGTATCAAAAGACGGGCTTATGATGGTGTCTGATTGTACAGGTAATGTGGATGCTAAACTCATTGGTGCCATGGTTGCCATGTTAATCCGTTCAGCCAACCATGTAGTAGAAGAACTGAAAAAAGGCGGTGTAGAATATTTACTGCTTCATACCGAATTAGGTGATATTTTAATAATGAACGTCTGTTCCAGTGCAATACTATGCGTGATAACAGATAAATATGAAAATGTAGGATTAACCATCGTCGGAATGAAAAAAGCCAGTGTATATATAAAAAATATTTTGGGTGAATAACTGCCCGACCCCGTTTTTTACGGTGGGTTTTTATCAGTCACCGCAAAGGTCGCTAAGACCGCAAAGATTGAGTAAAGCCGGTTAATGGTATCAACACCAAATATTTTAACAGCCCAAAAAAGACAACAATTTTATCTAATAGTCTGCCGAATATCCTGTCATGGAAGCTCTATACCAAAAAGATAGTTATCTCAAGGAATCCCGGGCCATTGTTGAAAGTGTGAAGGACGATAAATTCGTAGTGCTGGATAAGACCCTGTTCTACCCGAACTCAGGCGGCCAGCCCCATGACACAGGTTTGCTGATAAAGGACGACCAGGAATTCCCTGTGGTTTATACAGGCACATTCAACGGTGTGATCAGCCATGAAGTAGCTATGCCAGGGCTGGTCAAAGGCGACCGGGTGAAAGTGGTCATTGATTAGGACAGGCGTTACCTGTTCATGAAATACCATACTGCCTGCCATATACTCAGTGCCATTATCCACAACGAGACCGGGGCACAGATATCAGGTAACCAGCTTGGATGTGAAAAAACCAGGGTGGATTTCAGCCTTGAGAATTTTGATCGGGAGCAGATCCAATCATATGAAGCAAAGGTCAACGGAATAATAAACAAAAGTCTTCCGGTCAGTATTGAAATACTGCCAAGGGATGAGGCATTCCAGATACCTTCGATAGTGAAACTAAAGGATGCATTCCCGCCTGATATTGAAGAAATACGGGTAATAACAATATCCGGGGTTGACAGGCAGGCCTGCGGCGGCACCCATGTGGCAAATACCGGCGAGATACCACATATAGAGATATTCAAGGCAGAGAACAAGGGCAAGAATAACAGAAGAGTATATTTCAGGTTCAGGAACGATCAGACCGATCAGGGGTTTTGACTATGGTCAATGACGCATCACCTGAGTTTATCAGGGAATTCGAAAAAAATGCCGGATACATAACCAACGATATCGACCGCTCCAAAAAATACAGGGCAGGTATCGCTGCAATGGCACAAAAGGCAGTCGAGACTAACAACACCACATTTCTGGATGCTGCTGTAAGGTTTACAGGAAAGATCATTGACGAGCACGATAGTTCCAAGGCATTTGTGGACATTGTCAGGGGTGCGGCCAGAGTGGCTATAAACACAGCAGATGCAGAACTTGCAGGCCGGTCGCTTGAACTATCAGCCAATACAGAAGAAGGACACGACCGCAGTCATGCCCTGCAGGGAGTAGTAGCCGCAATGGCAGAAGTCGGAGCGAAAATAGATGATCCTGCCACCGTTGAAGGTTCAAAAGAACTTGCAGGTACAATTGAATATGATACATACCGCTCATCTGCCTGGAGGAGTATTGCCCGAACCCAGCACAGTAATGATGATACTCCGTCTGCTGTTGGATCTGCGAATAAGGCAATGGAGATCATTGATATGTCAAAACCTATCAGCCAGGATGTGTACAGGGCATCTGCTTACGTTGACCTGGCAAAACTTTTCATTGATCTTGGACAGGAAAGTATGGCCAGGGAGTGCATTACCAAAGCCGTAGATAGTTCAGCGGGTCTGGAAGATGAGTTCGAACGCTCATCCATATTCCAGGCCATTGCCGAGGCCCAGGTAAGGATGGGAGCACGAACAAAGGACTACGGGCTGCTGGAAGATGCTGTGGAATCCTTTGGCCATATCAGCAGGGAATATTACCGGACATCTACAAGGCAAACGCTTACGAGTGTACTGTTAAATCTAAAAGAAGATAAACTGGTAAAGAGACTGGCCTGATCTCATTTGCCCCAGAATGGTTTGCCTCTTCGCTTGATCTCCAGGTACTTTTCAAGTGTTTCAATTTCATCCGGATTAAGTGATTCAATAAGTTCCTGTTCTACGATCTTTGCATGTTTTTCAGGTACTTCGATATAGAGCAGGTCGCCCTCATTGATCTGGCGGCCAATGATAGGACCTTCAATTGACACTGCCACCTGTGCGCCATACCTTGCCTCACCCACATTCTCGCCGTTCTCCTGTATACCCTTGATAAGACCGATCCGGCTCCCCTCCTCGTTCATTACGTTCAGCCTGGTCCTGATAATACCGCCTTCAACTTCCACGCCCACTACAGCAGGTTTGCTCTGCCTGAATGTGTGGTCTGGCAGTAATCTGAACATGCCAGGTCTTATGACAGCCTCACTCTTTTGTTTCTTTGTCATTTCAGTCTGTTCTTCCACATGTTCTTCATAATCATCAACAAGCTGGTAGATGACACTGCTCATAAAGAGTTTGACATCGCTTTTCTGGAGTTCATCAAGTGCATCGGGCAGTATATCAACATTAAAACCAAGGATGACCGAGTATAACGGGTCCTCCAGGGCTTTAGCCTCAATAATATCCCGTCTGGAAATATTCCCCACATCTGCCTTCCTGATAGGGATCTCCTGGCTTTTCAGTTCATTGACCAGTGCTTCAAGGCTGCCGATGGTATCAGCCCTGATAATGACCCCTACATTGTCGGTCTCGATCCTGGTCTGCTCTATCTCTGACATGATCTCTCTTGATATCTCATCAGTATTCTCTTTGGTAACCACCCTTATGGGTGCACCGGATATTGCATCATCCAGCATGGGTGCTGAAATCTTCAGTCCTGCGGCAGCAGTTATATGCTTTATCTGCTTGAACTTCTCTTCTGCCCGGATCTCAGAGAGTGGTCTTGGTTTTAACAAGGCCCTGGTCCTGGTCACTATGGGTTCGGCCAGGGTACCCACAGCTATCATATCCCCTACCCTGATCTCCCCGTCATACAGGATGGCATCAAGGGTTATACCAAGTCCGCGTTCTTCTTTCACTTCAAGCACTACACCTACACCCGGACCTGTAGCATGGTATTCCAGGTTGGATTCCAGGAATTTCTGGGCCAGGCCCAGCAGGACCATGAGTATATCAGGTAATCCTTCACCTGTTTTTGCACTAATTGGTATTATTGCAATGGTTTTCTGGAAGTCCCGAATCCTGTCATAACGGTCGGTACTGAATCCGAGTTCATACATTTTACCTACTATCTCGTAGAATTTCGTATCAAGTATTGACCTGATATGTTCGGGTTGTTTATTGAAAGAAGATATGAAAGATGACATAGGATGCGGGTCCCAGCCATGTATCCTGTCTATCTTGTTTGCAGCTATCACAAATGGTGTTTTGTAACGTTTCAGGATGTTGATAGCTTCGATGGTCTGGGGCTGGAATCCTTCGTTGATGTCCACGATCACTATTGCCAGGTCTGCCAGTGCTCCGCCCCGGGAGCGAAGGGTGGTAAATGCATGATGTCCGGGCGTATCAATAAAAAGCAATCCCGGTATCTTGAACTTACCTTTCGGGACTGAACCGCATATCCTGCTAATAACATCAAGGGGAACCTCAGTTGCACCGATATGCTGGGTAATGGCTCCGGCTTCACCGTCTACGATTGCTGTGCCCCTTATCTTATCGAGAAGACTGGTCTTGCCGTGATCCACATGACCCATAACACATACTATTGGTGTCCGGAGGTTCTTTTCTTTAGCAACTGATTTAGCCACTGGATATCCCCCCTGCTAAAATATTTAAACTGTGTATAACAAATTGTTCTTGACACAATTTAAAGATATGCATCAATAATACTCTACTCAAGATAGATAGGCCAGTGAAACCATATATCATTGAGTTATTCGTAAAGCCATTGTTCATCTATCCGCAAATATTGTGATATCTCGGACTCACTGAAATGAATGCTGATCTCGCGATTTGCCGATTCAGTAGAATCAGAAGCATGGACAATATTTCGCCCCGTATCCAGGCCAAATTCGCCCCGGATAGTACCTGCCGCCGCTTCTGATGGGTTTGTGGCACCCACCATTGTCCTGATCACTGATACTGCGTTTTTCCCTTGAATAACTATGGACACCGATGGCCCGCTTGTAATAAAGTCCAGCAGTGACTGGAAGAAAGGTTTCCCTTCATGTTCTGCATAATGGGCCCTGGCAATCTCTTCAGGGATCGTGTACATCTTTAGGGCAAGTATCTTCAATCCGCGTTTTTCCATGCGGGATATGACCTCACCCACAAGATTGCGCTGTACCCCGTCCGGCTTCACCATAACGTATGATAGCTGCATTTAAATTCCGACCTGATAGTAAAAAAAATATGAAATTATTTGTTTTTCAGTTTCCTGTACTCACCGGTCCACTCAACACGTCTGGGAATCCTGCCGAGTTTCATGTTGTTTTGACATTTGCTTGAACAGAAATACAATGTACTACCGTCCATTTTGACAAACATCTTGCCTGTACCCATTTCGATGTCCCCTTTGCAGAACGAACATTTACGTGCTTCCATCAGGATCACCGTGTATTGAGTTTCTTTGCTTCTCTTGAAGTCTCAAGCAGCATCAGGATATCCCCTACCCTTATGGGCCCCACACAATTACGGGTGATGATCCTGCCCTTGTCCCTGCCGTCAAGAATTCTGCACTGGACCTGGAGAGCTTCACCGTGCATACCGGTATTGCCCACGATCTCAATGATCTCGGCCGGAAAACCTAAATTTTCTGACATGATCTTGTTCCTACTTCAATGCCTGGGTCTTGTTGACCACATCATCGACCAGGTCTTTGGATTTACCGGTTTCCAGGATAACTGACGCAGCACAGCCCACTTTCAGACCGCAGGCAGCACCCAGTTCTTCCTGTTTCTTCACATAGATATAAGGGATATTTTTCTCCTCACAGAGGGCGGGCAGATGGGCCACGATCTCAGGGGGATTGATATCTTCTGCGATATATATCAACTTGGCTGTACTTCTCTCTGCTGCTTTTGTTGCTTCGTTCGTCCCTTTGCGTACTTTACCTGTGTCCCTTGCAAGTTCAAGTGCTTCTAATGCACTGTTCTCAAGTTCAGCAGGAACGTCAAACTTTACAAATATTGCTTGTGCCATGATTTTCAAATCTCCTTCCGGACAGGTTAATGTCCGTCATTATTCATCGGTTTATTATGTGATCGTAAGCTGAATTATTTATTCAGGTATATGATTCGAGCCCATTTATTACACGATAGGTAATATAACTATCGCCCGCGCTGCTGTCTCATATTGTTTATTCCCTGCAGTATTTCATTCTTCTTCAGGAAGATGATGACTGTGACTGCCAGGATAACGAAAATGAACAGGACCCACAGCATGATAGTACCTTCTTTGTTCCCGGGTTCATTTACATTTGTCTGGGAGCCCGAAGCGTTATTGGATTCATAGGTCGCCACTGCTGCAGGTGCATCATGGGCTGTAGGAATGACGGCTGGGGTGGACACTGTTTCACCTGAGATGGCGAAAGGTGAGAAGCCTGGTGTTGAACTTGTAAAGGTTATGCTATCTTCATTTCTTGTGGTCAGTGACGTAGGCAGCCGTT
>JAUWRA010000008.1 GCA_030610815.1 Methanosarcinales archaeon | reverse complement strand
TTTAGCTGATTTTCCACACCAAGGCACAACTTACATCAAAATTCCACACTAGAAAAACACAATCTGTCTGGCCATTTACACATTCACTACGTCTACCTCGGTCCGGCCAAAGATGGATATAATAAAGTATTCCTGAAACTTTGGCAGCCTCTCTTGTAAAAATGACCGGACACCTTCTCCGGCCACGTGTACTTAAAATTTGAAAGGATTCATCGAGTGAAAATCCCTTCAAATATATTCCCTGGAATTAAAGTCTGCCGCGAAGCCGCATTGCTTCGACCACGCGCTCAACCGCAACCACATATGCAGCCTGGCGCATGTTGATATTGTACTTCCTGGAAGCTTTGAATGTAGCATGGTACGCGCTGGTCATCTTCTTATCCAGACGCTCATGAACCAGGTCTTCCTCCCAGTAATACATGTAGAAGTTCTGCACCATCTCGAAATAGGATACAGTCACTCCACCGGCATTAGCAAGGAAATCAGGTATCATATGCACATTATTCTTGTACAGGATATCATCTGCTTCAGGCGTAGTAGGCCCGTTGGCAAGTTCACATATTATCCTGGCTTTTATATTCGATGCATTCTCATCAGTGATAACATTCTCAAGCGCCGCAGGAATCAATATATCCACATCCAGTTCCAGCAGGTCTTCATTGGAGATTGGCTCGCTGTTGGGGAAATCCACCACTGAACCGGTCTTTGCCTTATGTTCAAAGACCGCTTCACCGTCAAGTCCGCTCTCATTAATTATACCTCCCCTGCTGTCACTTACAGCCACTACCTTACAGCCGAAGAGCGAGTAAACAAGGGTTGCTGCGAAATACCCGGCATTACCGTATCCCTGTATGGCCACAGTGGCTCCCTTAAGATCCAGGCCCACCTCATTTGCAGCCTCACGGATGGTGTAGCAGCCGCCTCTGGCAGTTGCGTCACCCCGTCCGGCAGAACCGCCCAACTCAATAGGCTTACCTGTGATCACGCCGAACTGGTTCTTCTGGTATATCTTTGAGAACTCGTCCATCATCCAGGCCATTGTCTGGGGATTTGTATAAACATCAGGAGCAGGTATGTCCTTTTCCGGACCAACTATCTGGGATATGGCCTGTATATACTCTCTGCTCAAGCGTTCCAGTTCACCATCTGACATTTCCTTTGGGTTGCAGATAACTCCGCCCTTTCCGCCACCAAGGGGCACATCTACAATGGATGTCTTCCAGGTCATCCATGCTGCAAGTGCCCGCACAGTATCAATAGTCTCATCAGGATGGAACCTTATACCACCCTTTGTCGGTCCGCGTGCATCATTATACTGCACCCTGTATCCCTGGAATACACGGATCTTACCGTTGTCCATACGTATCGGTATAGACACATGCATCTCGCGCATCGGGACCCTGAGGACTTCTCTTACGCTGTCATCCAGATTCAATATTCTTGCACATTCATCTAATTGCCTTTGTGCAATCAGAAAGGGGTTAAGTTCTGACATTTCTTATTACCTCTATTTTCCATTTTAAATGTATTGTAATCAGTTGGTCAATATTACCAATCCGGTGTGGGTATTGCCGTCTTTTCCGAAGACGTGCATTCTTCGGGCGGCTGATCCAGGGTCACATATTCCAGTGACTCTTTGAGCAGGTAATGATTTTCTACCGAATTGTCCTGTAATACCGGTATCAACGATCCTGTTCTGGCATTATTATCATCATCCATTATTGAATCCAGTTCGAACATGTCAATATTCATCTGATGCCCCCGGTTTCATTCAATTCTCCTTATTTTTATTCGATTATCGGGTACAGCTCAATGCAAAGTCCCACGTTTTGTTATTTTTAAATAAATAGTCCCGCTTCTATTGCGATTAGCCTGATTAACACAGTCTAGCCCGATATGGATAAAATATCACCTTTTCTAATTATGCCAATACGGATATAGTCAGCCATTTACTGACCATATACTATTTAAGTATAACTTTTTTCTAATGTTCGGAATAAGCTAGCCGATGTCTAAAAGTAATATTAAAATTTATCTACATAAAACTTAAGTTTAAAAACGGAATAGGCAATTTGCTTCTTTAAAGTCATATTAGTAGTTTACTAATCTGAGCGATGTTTTTTTATATTATAACACTATAGTATGATGCCGGTAACCTATCAATGGCTCATAGAAAAATCATGAAAATTCCTAATATTACCAAAAAATTGCACCCCTTCAGTAGAATACAGGTTTCATTAAAAATGTGCCAATATTTGCCAATATATAAGGCTAATTGGATCAATAATTTTTTAACAGGGTTGTGTGGGTCAGGCAGGGAATTTTATCATGATCAGCCAAGTCCGTAAAAATAATAAGCAGGAGGCAAAATCGTGAATCTTAGAACACCAAACGCAAATGAAGCTACCGGGACCTCTAACCGTTCCAGGAACGTGGCTCCGGTATCAGGAATATGTACCCGCTGTGTGGACGGGTGCAGAGGCAACTGTGAGATATTCAAGGCAACATTCAGGGGCAGGGAAGTACTATATCCCGGACCCTTTGGCGAGAGTACGGCAGGAGCAGACAAGAACTATCCGATCGACTATTCCCATCTGAACATACAGGGATATGCAGTAGGAGCATTCGGCCTGCCCGATGGCGTAGAGCCGGGACCGGACACTGCAATATTCCCTAACGTAGACACTGAGACAGAATACGGCTGGGACCAAAAGGTCAGGCTGAAGGTCCCCATCTTCACAGGTGCCCTGGGTTCCACAGAGATCGCACGTAAGAACTGGGAACATTTCGCAGTGGGTGCTGCCATATCAGGCATCACCCTGGTCTGCGGCGAGAACGTCTGCGGTATTGACCCTGAACTGGAACTGAACGCCGAGGGCAAGATATCAAAATCCCCTGAGATGGACCGCAGGATCGAGACTTACAATAAGTACCATGAGGGATACGGCGAGATACTGGTCCAGATGAATGTGGAGGACACCCGCCTGGGTGTGGCCGAGTATGTGGGCAGCAAGCACAACCTGGAAACCATTGAACTGAAATGGGGCCAGGGTGCAAAGTGTATCGGCGGCGAGATCAAGGTAAAGGACATCGACCGGGCAGTTGAACTGAAGAAAAGAGGATACTTAGTTACTCCTGACCCCGAAGCCCACGACATCAGGGAAGCATATAAGATCGGTGCCATACGCGAGTTCGAGAGGCACTCCCGCCTGGGATTTGTCACAAAGGAAGATTTCATGGCAGAGATCGACAGGCTGCGTGACCTGGGATTCAAGCGTATAACGCTGAAGACCGGAGCATACCCGATGGTGGAAACAGCCATGGCCATGGCATACAGTTCCGAAGCAAAGATCGACCTGCTCACTTTTGACGGTGCACCAGGCGGCACAGGCATGAGCCCATGGCCTATGATGAACGAATGGGGTACACCCACATTCTACCTACAGAGCCAGGTCCATGAGTTCGCTGAAATACTTAAGGCACAGGGCAAGAGAGTACCAGATCTTGCAATGGCTGGTGGTTTCTCAAGCGAGGACGGCGTATTCAAGGCCATTGCAATGGGCGCACCTGATGTGAAAGCGGTATGTATGGGTCGCGGGTTGATGATACCGGGCATGGTGGGCAAGAACATCGCCAAATGGATCGAGGAGGATGACCTGCCCAAGACGGTGGCCCAGTACGGGCGCAGGGTCGAAGAGATATTTGTGCATTACGAGGAACTTGTTGACAGGTTCGGCAGCGATGTGAAGGACATACCGCTGGGAGCCCTGGGTATCTACAGTTACTGCCAGAAGACCAGGACCGGATTACAGCAGTTGATGGCTGGCAGCAGGAACTTTAACATGTCTGCCATCTCAAGGAAAGACGTGATGTGCCTGACCGAGGAGGCTGCGAAGGTCTCAGGCATTCCGTATGTGATGGATGCATACAGGGAAGAGGCAGAAGCTATCCTGAACCAGTAGACTTTCTGCTGGTTCTTTTTTTTTCTTTTTTTGCTGCTGAAGGATTGGGTTTTTGTGTTGGCGGCTTGGTGCAATGTTTTTTGCTTCCAATATTACATTTACATTTTCGTTCTTGAAAGATATCCGGATGGAGTTCAATATTGGTATTTAAAAGTGTTACTGTAAACAGTTCAATTTGACCTAATAGTGAACGGTTCACAGTTCAATTTAATAGAATAGTGAACTGTTTACAGTTCACTTATCCAGATATACCTGAAAACTCTGAACCTATATTCGGGGTGCGCTCCTTGAAATCCCTTATGATAGCAATATCTATATCACTGCCTTCTTTTCATTTTTGTAGAGGTTCATTGCGATCTTAATTTTAAGATCTGTTTTAATCAAGTAGTGCCCGAATAGCATATGTGATTACGGCATCTTTTGAACTGTAAATATTCTGGCTGACAAGGGAGGATTTTATTGGTGATGATGGAATGCCCTGCCTGTGCGCAAATCCACAATTCCATTCCACCAGTCCAAACCCCAATTCATGAATACAACTTCCCATACGGTCGGCTGGATTGTGGCATAAGTTTGGTGAAACCCTGCTCCATCACCCTATCAGGATCAAGATTGAACCTTGAACAGAATTCCCTGACATAGACCTCCAGCTTTTCAAGGTCTGAGGCATCAGGTTCAACCATGACCACACCCTTACCAAGTTGGTATGGGTTAAAATCACCCCTGATGAAAATACTTCCGGCATGAATTCCCGTACCTATGAAATTCCCGATGTGGTTACCGTCAAGATTCAGCAGCAGAATGGTTCCTCCGGCCATGTACTCACCCATAAAGTCCCCGGCATTACCCCCTATCACAATAACTGGCTTATTGTCCAGGTATTCCTTCATATGAATGCCAGCCCGGTAGCCCACGTTATCTCTTACGAATACATTGCCCCCCTGCATCGAATAACCAAGTACATCACCCACACTGCCGTGGATAACTATCCTGCCTGAACGCAGGGTATTTGCCACACCATCCTGGGCATTGCCGTTCACATTAATATCCACATCACTGGAAAAAGCTGCAAGGTCATTGCCAGGAGTGCCGTTTATCTCAACCTTCCTGCCACTTACACCCACGCATATGTACCTCTGCCCGTTAACATTGTTCAATTCGATACTGCCGTTGTGTTTTAAACCTTTTATTGCAGCGTTCAAACTTCGTGAATCCATACTTCCAGCATCAATTATCATTGTCCTTCACCTACTTCCTTTACACCCAGCAGTTCCAAGGTGCTGGCGTTCAATCCGAAACCCCTCAGCCTTTCCCTGTTCCCGCGCAGGGATTCAATACTGTTCAGTCCCAATGCCCCCAGTATCTCCTTTAACTCAATGCTCCAGCCAGCTACCAGGTTCACAAGCCTCTCTGTCCCCTCTACAGGGTCCAGCCGCTCCACCAGTTCGGGTCTCTGGGTGGCAATACCCCAACTGCAATTACCTGTATGGCACTGCTGGCATACCCTGCATCCCAGTGCCACCAGTGAAGCCGTACCTATGGAGACCGCATCCGCACCCAGTGCAATGGCCTTGGCCACATCACCTGCATGCCTGAAACCCCCCGAACAGATAAGGGATGCCTCGTTCCTGATACGCTCTCGCCTCAGCCGCTCATCGACCACGGCCAGGGCGATCTCAATGGGTATACCCACATGGTCCCTGATCACCTTGGGCGTAGCACCGCTGCCCCCCCGATATCCGTCTATGGACACAAAATCGGCACCTGCACGCACAACTCCCGAGGCAATGGCCGCAATGTTATGTACAGCAGCAACCTTCACACCCACTGGCTTACCATAATCGGTGGCCTCCTTAATCGCATATATTAATTGGGACAGGTCCTCTATGGAATAGATATCATGATGGGGCGAAGGTGATAGTGCATCCGAACCCACAGGTATCATCCTGGTCCGGGATACATCCTCAGTCACTTTTTCTCCTGGCAGATGTCCGCCGATACCCGGCTTTGCACCCTGTCCTATCTTGATCTCAACTGCCATTGCAGTGTTCAGGTAATCATAACTTACACCGAACCTTCCCGACGCACACTGGACAATGATATTATCCAGTTCAGGATAGAGGTCAGGATGCACACCACCTTCACCTGTGTTCATCAATGTACCCAGTTCCTTTGCAGCCCCTGCAAGGGACTTCTGGGTATTCAGGCTGACCGCTCCATACGACATGGCAGGAAAAATAATGGGCGTCTCGATCTCTATCTGGTCAGGCAGTTTCCCGGATATGCTCTGCGGCTTGCTGCCAAGATATGTCCTGAGTTCGATTGGTTCACGCAAGGCATCGATCGGCGGGTTCGTCACCTGGCATGCGTCCAGCAGCAAATTATCCCAGATAATGGGATGTGGCATGGGATTTCCGTTACCCACAAGTATCACACCACCGGTTTGGGCCTGCCTGTATATATCGTTCCTGACCTCGGGTGTCCATATAGCATGCTGCTTGTATCCGTGTTCCTGCTTGCGGATATGTATGGCCTGTTCCGGACAGAACAGGGCACACCTCTGGCACGCCACACACTTCTTGTGGTCTGCGATTATCCGTTCCTTTTGCCTCAATGCCCCGAAACCGCATTCTAATACGCACCTGCCGCATCGTCTGCAATGGTCATGGGTGATGTCGACAAAGAATTCAGCTGGTAACATGCTCCTCCAGATCGATTATAACCGGTTCGCCGCCTCTTGGATACAAGATCTCCTCGACGTCAGGTGACACAGCCCGTATTGCACATTCTTCCGATGCCATCATCACGGTCCCGTTGAACCTGCCAACGGTCATTGGCCTGAGTTTAGTCCTGTCGTTCAGGCCGACCATGCCATTACGGTGACCAATAATGATACTAAATGGTCCGTTCAACTGGGCACTGCTGTAGATGATGCGTAATTTCTTCACCAGTTCTCTGTCATCCAGACGTTCGATCTCATCCCAGAACGGTGGAGCCAGCACCGTTGCTGCCTGGTCAAAGCTCAACTTATGCTTCCTGATAAGCATATCCACCAGGTAGGTGACGACTTCGGTATCAGTACCCTGGTTAAGTCCATACCCGAATGTCTCGATGTAGCGCCTGTTTATACCATAGGAAGATATCTCACCGTTGTGTACCACAGACCAGTCCAGCAGGCCAAAGGGATGGGCACCCTCCCATGAACCATGTGTATTGGTGGGGAACCTGCCGTGAGCCGTCCACATATGTGCACTGTATTCATCGATCCTGTAGAACCGCCCGATATCCTCGGGGTAGCCTACACCCTTGAATATACCCATATCCTTACCGCTGGAGATCACGCAGGCACCATTGATGTTTGAATTGATCTTCATGACCAGGTCTACAACAAAATCCTCCTCGAACTCCTGCACCTTTTCCGGCACTTCAATAAAATAACGCCAGAAAATGGGTGCACCTTCCGGATTATCTTCCGTAGGTATGGATTCGTCCTTATGTATCATCACACAATTCTTGAGCACTTCTTCTGTTCGCTGCTTTGCCTCCGGATCAGTAAATGTTAGATGAAAAGCATAGAGATCTTTATATCCGGGATAGATACCGTAACCTGCAAAGCCTCCACCCAGTCCGTTTGACCTGTCGTGCATAGAAGCTATGCTCTTGATTATCACATCCCCTGGGATGGGTGTACCGTCTGTGTTAATTATACCGCTTATCGAACACATGATCGTTCATTTTCCTTGATTATTATGGCTTGTGGGTCCACATCCGTGGATATTTCCAACCGGTCCGACCTGAGTGCCATCTGCATCGCACTTTGGCCTGCCGGGGTTCTTACAATAAGTGTGGTAAATCCTTGCTTGCTTCCGGTATCACCTGCCGATATGTCTGCATATCTTGCCGAAAAGTCAGTACAGTGAGCACAGCCCGGTAGTATCCTGTCTTTTACAGAACTTATGGGAATTACTTCCCATCCGGTATCGGTCAGCACCTTTATTTTACCTGATATCTCTATCCTCATGATATCCTGGGGTGCAATATCCAGAATGCCGGATATTGCACCCTCAATGTCGTTGAAAATCGAAGAGCAGAACAATCCCACAGTGAGAACGACACACCTGCCATAACACCGGACAACATCAATATCTGATCCCATCATCTTCCTGATAGACTGGATGGCACATGGAGTTCCAACAACTGCAAGTCTCTGGTAACCCTGTTTCACAGCATCCCCCAGCACTTCAAGGGCGTTACCCCAGGAGTACCTGCTGCCCGATGCTTTCATAAGTTCTTTTGCATCAGTTACAAGTATTGACCTTGCTTCCTTTGTTAAACGATTAGTATCAAGTACAACTGCCCCGTCTATCATTCCATTCTCAAGTGCCGAGGCCAGTAATGCGGTCACTGCACCCCCGGATTGGGCAAATGCTACATCCCGCACCGATCTGGCAGCAACTATATTTTCCAGTACTTTTAGCTGTCCGGGTTCCTTGATACGGGCACAGCTATCATAGCAGGCACCACACGGTATACCCTCATCTTCCCTGCAGTGACCCTCGTATAAAGGCTCCTGCCCATTGATCACTATGGTACGGGCCGGACAAACAGCAGCGCAGGCACCACAACTTGCACAGATGCCTTTTGTCCAGACCTGGGTTTCCAATTCTACATGGTTCATATACAGTAAGTATCCTACTTCCTACTATATTAAAGTTTCCCTTTATTGAGGTGGAACAAATTATATTTTGTATTTGGTAAAATAATGTCAATCAATCAAATGTATAAAAATTAAGCCCGGAAAGATATCATACAGGAGGCAGATCAGCACTACTTTTAGATGCCTATTTATCTAATTTACAGTACCAACAAATACGTCATATTCCATTGATCTCGATCCGGGCCATTTATCCATATGCCACAAGCGTGAAAATGGCACACAGATGCCATAACCCCGGCAGTAATACTTCCCTATCGACCAGATTATGCCTGTGTACCAGGTAATTGGTCCATCGGGTGAAAACAACGGGGTTAATGACCTTGAAGCTGTTTGGATATATTCTATTTCGCTACAGTACACCCAGGTATTTTTCAATCTCGTACGGCGTGACCTGGATCCTGTAATCATCCCATTCGCGTTTCTTTATCTCAATGAACCTTTCAAAGATATGGTCGCCAAGAGCCTTTCGTACAATTTCGCTCTTTTCAGTAGCCTGGATGGCTTCCCCAAGACTGGACGGCAAGGAGGCTATACCTTCTTCTTTCATCTCGGACTTACTCATCTTGAAAATGTTCTTCTCTACCGGGTCAGGCAGTTCATACCCTTTCTCGATCCCATCAAGACCCGCACACAGCATCACCGAGAATGCCAGGTATGGGTTACAAGCAGGGTCAGGGCAGCGCAATTCCATCCTCGTAGCCAGTTCCTTGCCAGGCTTATACATTGGCACTCTCACCAGTGCACTGCGGTTCCTCCTGGCCCATGCCACATAGACAGGTGCTTCATAACCTGGCACCAGCCGCTTGTAACTGTTCACTGTCTGGGCCAGTACAGAACACATCTCGTTGGCATGTTCCAGGATACCTGCAATGTAGCTCTTCCCAATATCAGAAAGAGTGTACTTGTCATTTGCATCAAAGAAAGCATTTGTTTCCCCCTTAAAGAGACTCTGGTGGACGTGCATCCCGCTTCCATTTTGCCCGAAAATAGGTTTAGGCATGAAAGTGGCATACAGGTCATTTTGTGTTGCTATCTCCTTGGTTACAAGTTTATAGGTCATTGTATTGTCTGCCATTTGCAGCCCTTCTGCATACCTCAGGTCGATCTCATGCTGGCTGGGTGCAACTTCATGGTGGCTGTATTCCACCCTGATGCCCATATCCTCCAGAGCGAACACGGTTTCCCTGCGCAGGTCTGTAGCAAGGTCAAGGGGTGAAAGGTCGAAGTATCCGCCTTTGTCAATAGTCTGGGTAGAATCGCATGAATCAAAATAAAAGTATTCCAGTTCAGGACCCACATATAACGTATAGCCCAGATTCCGGGCGCGTTCCAGGTTCTGTTTAAGTATATACCTGGGGTCACCTTCAAAGGGACTTCCGTCAGGGTTCAGTATATCCACGAACATCCTGGCAGTGGCCCGTTCCTTTGGTCTCCAGGGAAGTATCCTGAAGGTTGCGGGGTCAGGCATGGCCACCATATCGCTCTCTTCGATATCCCGGTAGCCTTCAATTGAGGAACCGTCAAATCCCATTCCTTCATCAAGTGCCCCTTCCAGTTCTTCCTTAGTTATAGCGAAACTCTTCATGGCCCCCAGGATATCTGTGAACCACAACCGGATGAACTTTACATCCATTTCTTCAACTGCTTGAAGTACGCCATCTTTTGTTTGCATTTCATTACCTCGTGTATTGTAGGCAGACTATGGCATAGTTCCTATTTAATAATATATAAAATCATCTATGCCACCGGCTTAGTTTGTAGTCCTGTGGATATTGCCAGACCAGTTTACGGATAGTAGTGGCTGTATTTGTTGAATTTCAATATCTTTGCAGATTTTGGATATATTATCCATATATAAACTTACCGCAATTTGATGACAAATTTTATATATTATAATCTCTACAGTAAATTACCGTTTACCGGTAAAATACTGGTTGAAATATAATGGAGGTAAAAAAAATTATATCAAGTAAAAAAATTCCAATGTTGACTATTACAGCAGTATTGTTACTATTATTGCTGATCATGCCTGCAATGGGTGCAACGACTGATGAGAACGCCGACACGATCATCAGCCTGCAGACAGCCCTGACATTTGTCTGGCTGCTGCTGTGTGGTGGGCTGGTCTTTCTTATGCATGCCGGTTTCTCGCTTGTTGAAGCCGGGCTCACCAGGACAAAGAACACCGCAAATATCCTTATGAAGAACCTGATGACGATCTGTCTCGGTGTCCTGATCTACTGGCTGGTCGGCTGGGCGGTTATGTACGGAGATGACGTCGCAGGTCTTTTCGGATTCAGTCAGTTCTTTCTGGGCGGTGCTGATAACTCTCTCTGGAACTCATGGTTCTTCCAGATGGTCTTTGCAGCGACCGGTGCGACAATCGTATCGGGCGCCATGGCAGAGCGGACCAATTTCAAGGCATATCTGGTCTTCACCGTGCTGCTCGTTGCGATCATCTACCCTGTCTACGGACACTGGGTATGGTCAGGAGCGAATCTTGCACTTCTAACCGGAGATGGCAGTATATTCGTACAACTGGCAGGTGCAAGTTTCCATGACTTTGCAGGCTCAGGGGTCGTACACTCGATCGGTGGCTATGCAGCCCTTGCCGGTGTGATCATACTGGGTCCCAGGATCGGCAAGTTCAAAAATAAGAAACCTGTAGCTATTCCAGGTCACAATATCACACTCGCATTCCTTGGAACGCTGCTTCTGTGGTTTGGCTGGCTCGGTTTTAACGGCGGCTCCACCCTTGACGGCAGCGACGCTTATATGAACCTTGTAGTGGTGAATACATTCCTCGCAGCCGCTGCCGGTGCTGTAAGTGCTATGCTTATCACATGGGCTAAGACCGGCAAGCCAGACCCATCGCTCACTGCGAACGGTGTGCTTGCAGGACTTGTTGCGATCACCGCACCGTGCGGTTCGGTTGAGAACTGGGCAGCGATCCTGATCGGTCTTATTGCAGGTGCAATTGTCTATGCCGGTGTGATGTTCAATGAATCCGTCCTCAAGGTCGATGACCCGGTCGGTGCGATCGCTGTACACGGTTACTGCGGTACATGGGGTCTTTTGTCAGTCGGGATATTCTCGGTCGGCATGGGCAACGGAATACTTGCAGATGCAGTATATGCGGCAGGTGCACCCGGACTGTTGTACGGTGGTGTGAACCAGTTCGCAATCCAGGTCATAGGAGCGTTCGCAAGCATTATCTGGGCATTTGTGGCCGCTTTTATCGTGTTCAAGATCATCGATGTGATCATAGGACTACGTGTGTCTGAGAGTGAGGAGATCGAAGGACTGGACATCACTGAACACGGGATACGGGCGTACCCCGAATACATAACCGAGTGAGGTGAGTAAGATGAGTGAAATGAGAAAGATAGAGGCAATTATTCGACCAATGAAACTGGAAGATGTGAAAACCGCGCTGAGTGATGCTGGATTTGTGAGTATTACCGTGACCGAGGTCAAAGGACGCGGGCAGCAGAAAGGACTTGTCCAGCAGTGGCGCGGACGGGAATACTGCGTTGACCTGCTTCCAAAGACCAGGATCGAGATCGTATTGTTAGAGCAGGATGTGGATCGTGTGATCGAGCTTATCCAGGGTGCGGCTGCTACTGGAAATATCGGGGATGGTAAGATCTTCGTGACCCCCGTTGAAACAGCCATACGTATCAGGACCGGCGAGATTGGCAAGGACGCACTTTAGCGTTCTTGTCTTTTTTTTTATTTTTACATGTTACCGGGATTCAGGTTTTCTGTTGAAGAACTGTCAGGTTCCCTTGCTGATATGGGCAGCATGGTGCCATTTATCATTGGTGCGGTATTAATTGCAGATTTCAAGCTTGCCCCTGTGCTACTGATGTTCGCAGCGGCCCACATTGCCACCGGCCTGTATTATGGGATGCCCATGTCGGTACAGCCTATGAAGGTCATTGGTGCACTGGTTATCGCTGGCGGCCTGACCCATGGTCAGGCAGTGGGTGCAGGGCTTGTGGTGGGTGTGTTTTTCCTGTTGATGGCTGTATCCGGTACTATATCCCGTATAGCCAATGTGCTGCCTAAAAGTATCATCAGGGGTACACAACTTGGTATGGCACTCATCATTGTCGTAAAGGCAGTGGATATCATATCGCAGCACCCTGTGTCCGGGGTATTGAGTATCCTTTTGATCATTGGCTTCTTTATTGCAGGCAGGGAGGGATTTTCATCCATAACCCTCCTGGGGTTGGGATTCATATACACCATACTTTTTTTCGGACTGCCAGAAATGAAGCTAAGTTTCAATTTATCGGTATATTTGCCTGATATGGCTGAGATAATTGACGGCACGTTAATAGGTGCCACATCCCAGATACCCCTCACATTCGTAAATGCAATACTCGGGACATCACTGCTTGTCAGTGACCTGTATTCCCGGGATATCAAACCAGGTAATCTGGCAGCGTCCACAGGTATCATGAACCTGATATCTGCTCCATTGGGAGGGCTTCCCATGTGCCACGGTTCGTCAGGTGTGGCAGCCCATTATAAGTTCGGTGCCAGAACCGGCGGTTCAAATATTCTCATGGGTATCTTATTGTGCTTGGCAGCTTTATTTATGTCCGCAGAATTCCTGGCACTTCTGCCATTTGGCATCACTGGAGCTCTGCTGTTATTTGCAGGATATGAGCTTGGCAGCAAATTCCGTGACAGCGAATCCTTATATCTGACATTGGTGGTAGCTGCTGTATCCTTGTTTACCAATATTGGTATTGGATTTATTGCTGGTGTAGGGCTGTTCCTGCTGGCAAGGAAAATACCTATTCTGAATATGGGAGTATCGGAAAATGTATTTAAGGCAGATGAAAAATGATGATCCGGGCATCCTGCTTGATATGGCCCATGCTGAAGGGTGGTCATCAGATATATTCGAATTCGAACTTTACCATAAGCTTGATGAGACTTTTTATTATTTACTGGGAAGATTCATAAAACCACAAAGAGCGCAGAGGCACGCAGAGAAAAACAACACATCTCTACGCCTCTCTACGCCTCTCTGCGCTTCTCTGCGTCCTCTGCGTCCTCTGCGGTGAATCTTTTTTGCCCCGATTCATTTATCCAGAAAAAATTAAAAAGTCACAATGGATGAATAGTTAGTATTATATATTATAAACTCTATAGTAGTTTACCGACTTAATTATCTTGATATGTAAAATCCGGGATTGGAACATATGACTGAATTTACTACCCAAAGATTAATAATCGAGATATTGAAAACAATTTATGAAAAAAATGAACCTATAGGTGCACGGCTGATTGCTGATAAAATGGATGGCAGGGGATATTCTCTTGGGGAAAGGGGTGTCAGGTATCATCTGAAGATACTGGATGCAAAAGGATTTACTGAAAGGGTCGGCTATTCCGGAAGGATCATAACAAAAAAGGGGATTGCTGAGATAAACAATGCTCTTGTCGGGGATAGGATGGGTTTTGTCATCAGCCGGATACACGAACTGCTATACAGTACGACTTTTGATCCCTATAAAAAAAGCGGGAACATAATTATCAATTTATCTACCATGGATAAAGATGATTTTGATAAAAACATGGAATTGATCCAGGCCGTGATACAAGGAGGTTATACTGTTAGCCCCAGGTGTCATATTTTTGAAGAGGGGGCAAAAGTTTCCAATATTACAGTGCCGCAGGGATCAGTAGGAATTGCTACAATATGTTCTTTAACAATAGATGGAGTTCTTCTGAAGCAGGGTATTCCTGTTGAAACTAAATACGGAGGGATCATCCAGGTAGATAATGGTATACCTGTACGTTTCACAGACTTGATCTCATATACAGGGACTTCACTTGACCCCATCAAGATATTCTTGTCCAAACGAATGACCGATGTTATGGGTATATTGGACCATGGCAGCGGCTTACTTCTGGCTAATCTTCGGGAAGCTCCGATCATTGCTTATGAAAATATCATGGATATAATTGACAGGCTTAATAGTGCCGATATCGATGGTGTTATCGGACATATCCACGCAGGTGATACAGTTCTTTCTGCCCCTATCAGTCCGGGTAGAATAGGTATACCCATTTATGCCGGCGTCAACCCTCTGGCGGCTTTAGTGGAAAAGGGGATGGAAGTGTCAACATATCCGGTCAGTTCGATGATGGATTATGGGGACATGAATAAAATATTTTAGGATATTTCAACATAATGTTCTGAAGGTTACTAATAGGATCTTGTGCTGATACCTGAGATGCCCAGGACTTGTTTTTCATCAAATATATCGCCATATCTAAGATTTTTTTTAGTACTTAAAACTATTACATATTTTTGATTTTTCAATGTATATTTTTTTATAATTGGTCTGATGATGCCGATAAATATTCCACAGAACATTTATGTACATTTATAGTTGTAGATTTATATTTTTGTCAATAGAAAAACTTATATAATATTATCTCTACATTAGATTTCCGTTATATGATGCAATAATATTTAAATACAACGTATATTGGAGACACGTAAATGAGACAAATAGCAATGTATGGGAAAGGTGGCATCGGCAAGTCAACGACCACCCAGAACCTGACTGCAACACTTGCCGATATGGGCAGCAGGATCATGCAGATCGGGTGTGACCCGAAGGCAGACTCAACACGGATGCTGATGGGTGGAGTGAGACAGCCAACTGTTCTTGACACCCTGCGAGAGGTCGGGGCAGAGAACGTGGAACTTGACGGGATCCTGCATAACGGATTCGGTGGGATAAAATGCGTCGAGGCAGGAGGACCTGAGCCAGGCGTTGGTTGTGCTGGACGAGGTGTTATCACCGCGATAAAACTGCTTGAGACACTGGGCGCATATGATGAAGATCTTGACTTTGTCTTCTACGATGTCCTTGGTGACGTGGTCTGCGGCGGTTTTGCTATGCCTATGCGTGAGGGATATGCAAAGGAGATCTACATCGTAGTCTCTGGTGAGATGATGGCTCTTTACGCTGCAAACAACATCTGCAAGGGCATCGTCAAGTTCGCAGAAGAAGGTGAGATCAGGCTCGGCGGCATCATCTGCAACAGCCGCAATGTCGATAACGAGCTTGCACTGGTGGAAGCGTTCTCAGAGCGCATCGGAAGCAAGCTCATACACTTTGTGCCAAGAGACAACATCGTCCAGCAGGCAGAGATCCGGAAGAAGACTGTGATCGAGTACGATCAAACCTGCAATCAGGCAGATGAGTACCGCGCACTTGCCAGAAACATCCTCGAGAACGAAATGTTTGTGATCCCAGAGCCGATCACGATGGATGAGCTTGAGGGTATGATGACCGAATTCGGGGTCGTTTGAGAGGGTGATATTATGCAGCTAATAAGAGCCATTATACGACCTGAAAAGGTGGATGAAGTGGTGGACAGCCTCGATGCTATGGGCTTCTCTGCATTTACCAAGATCGATGTCTTTGGCAGGGGTAAGCAGAAGGGTATACAGATCGGACCGACCGTTTATGATGAACTGGCAAAGGTGATGCTGATGATAGCTGTCAATGATGATGATAGCGATGAGATCGTCAGGATCATCGAAGAAAGTGCACGAACAGGAAGTTTCGGTGATGGTAAGATTTTTATTAGTCCGATAGATGAGGCGTATACCATACGTACAGGCGAGATGGGATTATGAAAGAAGTGATAGCCATCCTCAGAATGAATAAGATACAGAAGACCAAGGATGCCCTGGCAGAGGCAGGATATACCTGTCTTACTGCCAACCTCGTCTACGGCCGCGGGAAACAGAAAGGATTGTACATCAATCCGCTTGGCAATATCACACCCGAAGACAAAAAAGCAGCGATCAGGTTCCTTCCGAAAAGGATGCTCATACTTGTGGTGGAAGATGGATCCGTTTCACCGGTGGTTGAGTTGATCATGCAGACCAACCGAACCGGAATGATCGGTGATGGAAGGATATTTGTCTGTCCTGTGAACGATGCGGTCCGTGTCCGAACAGGAGAGCGGGGTAATGATGCACTGTAAAAGTAACAGCAACAGTAGCAGTAACAGCAATTGTAACCGAAACTCGAACTCTAAATCTGATATTACAAGGAGGAGATCATGCCGCTGACATTACTTGAATGCGATATACCGATACCTGAACGGGAAAAACATACCTACATCAAAAAGTCAGGTGAGTGCATCATACCGATGTGCAATGTCCAGACAACGCCAGGTGACCTGACCGAGCGCGGATGTACCTTTGCAGGATGTATGGGTGTGGTCGGAGGTCCGGTCAAGGATGTGATACACCTTGTCCACGGACCCATTGGCTGCGCTTACTACACATGGGGCGGAGGCCGCAGGCAGAACCTGTCCGACAATCCGGAATTCCACAGGAAGTACTGCTTCTCGACAAATATGCAGGAAGCAAACATCATCTTTGGCGGAGAGCAGAAACTGCACAAAGCCATCCTCGAAGCATATGAGCGTTTTCCTGATGTGAACGGTGTATTTGTCTATGCGACATGCGTGATCGGACTGATCGGGGACGATATAAATAATGTCTGCAAGCAGGCATCAAAGGAGATCGGGGTCCCTGTTATCCCGTTCAGCTGCGAAGGCTTTCGCGGCGTCAGCCAGTCACTCGGACATCACATTGCAAACGATGTCATCTTTGAGCGTATCATAGGCACAAAAGAACCCGACGAAGTTACCCCTTATGACATAAACATCATCGGTGAATATAATATCCAGGGTGACCTGTGGGTCATTGCTCCGTTATTCGAAGCAATGGGACTTAGAATTCTCTGCACATTCACAGGAAATTCTTCGATCGATGATCTTGCCATGGCACACAGGGCAAAGTTGAATGTCATGCACTGCCAGCGTTCCACTCCATATATCTGCCAGTTGATGGAAGAGAAATATGAACTTCCTTACATGCCGGTATCACTCTTCGGAGTTGATCAGACATCAAAGGCACTTCGTGATGTTGCATCCTTCTTTGGTCTCGAAGAGCAGGCTGAGATGGTCATAGAGAGTGAAGTTGCAAAGATACTTCCGCAGATGGAGTACTACAAAGAAAAACTAAAGGGGAAGCGTGTCTTCATCTACCAGGGTGCGCCGCGTGCATGGCACTGGATCAAACTGATGGATGAACTCGGAATGCAGGTTATCGGGGCGGCTACCACATTCGGGCACACCGATGATTATGAAAAGATCGTCGAAAGAATTGGCGATGGTGCTCTGGTCATCGATAATCCGAATTCTCTCGAACTCAAGGAAATACTTGTTAAATACAAGCCTGACCTGTTCATTTCGGGATTGAAGGAGAAGTTCCTTGCACACAAACACGGGGTGCCGTTTGTCAATGGTCACGCATACGAGAACGGACCCTATGCAGCGTACAGTGGTTTTGTGAACTTTGCACGGGATATGGACATGACGATCAATCATCCTGCCTGGAAACTGATCGAGGGAAGAACATGACACAGACCAAGACCGAGAGATCGGTTACAATCAATCCCGGCATGTTGTGCCAGCCGATCGGCGCGATGCAGGCGGTACTTGGCGTACACGCTGCAATCCCGCTTGTACACGGATCGCAGGGGTGCGCAGCCTATCCGATGCGGATGTTTAACCGCCACTTCGCAGAGCCGGTAGAGATCGCGCTGAGTTCGCTTGGTGAGGATGCTGCAGTCTTCGGAGGGGCTGACAATCTCGTGAAGGGAGTACATGCTCTTACATCAAGGCGGCATCCTGAACTGATCGCTGTTATCACCACCTGCCTTTCCGAGACGATCGGGGATGATATTGACGGCATCCTCAGGAAGATAGATCTGCCTGTGGCACTTGTCCCGATGCACACACCAAGTTATGTCGGCTCGCATGTCACAGGATATGATAATGCCGTTAAAGCGCTGGTGTCACAGCTTGCAGAGCAAACAGGACCCACCGATAAGATCAATATCACAGTGGGACTCTTAAATCCGGGAGATATCAGGGAATTAAAGAGCATGCTTGAGGTGATGCGGGTCAAGGCCAACATACTTACCGATATCTCGGAAACCCTTGATGCACCGCTGAGACTGCCAAGACCGTCATTCCCGACCGGTGGAACCACACTAAAGGAGATTGCAGACACGGCAAACTCGCTCGGCTCGATCGCCCTGTGCAAGCATGCTGGCGGAGGCGCGGTAACGTATCTTGCGAACAAGCACAAAGTACCGATGATATTGGGCGCAACCCCGATCGGTGTTGCCAATACCGACGCATTACTCGAAAACGTGAGCCAGCTGGTAGGAAGACCTGTTCCCGAACAACTGCGAAGGGACAGGGGACGGCTCATTGATGCGATGATCGATGTGCAGTTCAAGGTCGTTTCAAAGAAGGTTGCGATCTTTGCAGATCCTGACGTTGCATCCGGGATGGCGCGTTTTGTGCACGAACTCGGGATGGAGCCGTCGATCGTTGCGACCGGCACTGCCAGCAAGGAGTTCGTAAAAGATGTGCAGGCTATAGCAAGCCAGACCGGACATGAGATAGAGATACTCCAGGGATGCGACCTCTACGGGCTGCATGAAGCAGTCAAGGCAGCCGGTGTTGACCTGTTGATGGCTAACACGCACGGGAGCATTGCTGACGATGAGAAAATTGCTTTCGCGAGGATCGGATTCCCTGTCTACGACCGTGTGGGCTATCAAAGGAGGACGATCATCGGGTTCAATGGCGGGATCAATCTTGTGGACCTGATCGCAAACTCGATCCTGGAGCATGGGGATGCGTCGTAATTACCCGGTACTGTTGCGGATGAGTGTACTGGTTTTACTCGTCCTGGCAGTCCTTGCGACAGGTTGTGTGGAGCAAAGCAGTGATATCGGCATGGCCGTGGAGTTCAATGACCATGCCGCATGTGCTTATGTGGCAAAGGAGAACAACTGGTACGAAGACGAAGGGATCGATCTCACAACTTATGAGAGCTATGCCACAGGAATGCAGCTTACCAGTGCGCTTGCAAGAGGTGATATCCAGGTCGCTTATATCTGTCTATCTCCGGCTATACTGGCATATTCCAGGGGCGTTCCATTGGTGATCGTTGCCGGATCTCATAAGCACGGCTATGGCCTGGTCGTCAGTCCTGATATCGCAAATATCTCTGACCTGAATGGTGCAACCATAGGATGCGTGCGGGAAGGCGGCATGGTGGATATCCTCTTAAACCGCATGATCAGGGAATATGATCTCAAGGATGTCCGGATCCAGCGTATGGCTCCATTGAAGCATGTCATTGCCCTGGAAACCGGTAGGATCGATGCTGCATTCCTGCCTGAACATCATGCAACTGCTGCCGAAACCAACGGCTTCCAGATGCTTATCACAAGCCATGAACTGTGGGATGATATGCAGGGCAGCGTCCTGATCGTTAAGCGAGAACTTATCGAGGACGATCCCGAAACTGTAAGAAAACTGGTTCAGGTTACACAGAAGGCAACCGACTGGGTGAATGATAATCCGGATGAGGCAGCTGCGGTCCTTGCTAAAGAACTGGACAGCGATCCTGCGATCATCAGAAAATCGATGAGCCGGCTGAATTATACCACCCGTATCGATGCAAGGTCTGTCCAGGAGATGATCGACTATATGGTTGAACTTGGGTATATCGGGGAGGGGCTGAGAGCTGAGGATATGCTGGATACTACATTCCTCCAGGAAGATGTATGAGGACCCGAAATATACTGGACGGATTTATCCCGATAATCGCATTTGCTGTGATCTGGGAAGGCATCGCCTGGCTGCATATAGTTCCCGAATACATCTTCCCGTCGTTCTCTGCTGTGATGAGGGAATTCTACCACCTGACAGTTAATGGGGTCCTGCTGAATAATCTTGCAAGCAGCCTGTTCAGGGTGCTGGCAGGATTTCTGCTGGGTTCTGTGGCTGGCATTATGATGGGGACTGTGATGGGATGCAGGCAGATCATAAACAGGTCGTTTAACCCGATCTTCACTTTGCTCTATCCAATACCAACGCTTGGCTGGGCACCACTCCTGATGATCTGGATAGGGATCAATGAGATGCTTCCGATCATATTGATATTCCTGTGTTCCTTCTTTCCTGTGCTCTATAACACGATCACAGGCATCAGGAGTGTTGATGACGATGTCATTAAAGCAGCAAAAACCCTGGGTGCATCAGATCGAAAGATACTGACCAGTGTTATCCTGCCGCTTGCCGTGCCGAACATCTTTACCGGGCTAAGACTTGAGGCAGGTATGGCATGGCGGGTTGTGATAGCGGCTGAGATGGTTGCGATCCCGACAGGCATCGGCGCACTGCTGATACGCTCGGAGAGTCTGCTGAGGGTGGATATTATCATCGTCTGCCTGATGGTACTTTCGGTAATGTGCCTGGTCTTTGAGCGGTTCTTCCAGTATATCGAAACTAAAATGACAAAAGAATGGAGGTAGATGATGCCGGATATTGAATTGAAGAATATCAGGAATTATGTGTTCAATGGCCTGAACATGGAGATATTTGATAAGGAGCTGCTGGTCGTGATCGGTCAAAACGGAGCGGGAAAGTCAACACTACTCAATATCATTGCCGGACTTGTGGAGTATGAAGGTAGCGTGCTCTTTGACGGGGTTTCGGTCAACAGGATGCTAACCGATAAGCGGCGGGTTGGTTATCTATTCCAGAATCTTGCACTGTTTCCACATCTTGATGTTGCATCCAATATAGGATATGGACCGGCAGTGAACGGCAGTAGAAGGGAAAGCATTGCAAAGAGAGTGGATGAATTGCTCAGGTTAATGAAGATCGAGCATCTGAGAGACCGCTATCCGAAGAATTTGAGCGGCGGGGAGCGCCAGAGGGTGGCTCTGGCACGGGCGCTTGCCGTATCACCGCAGGTGCTGCTCCTTGATGAGCCGTTCAGCAGTCTGGACACTGGAATGTGCAGTTGTATCAGGCAGGAGATCAAGAGGATACAGAAAGGGCTTGGGATCACAACTGTGCTTGTTACACATGACATGGCAGAGGCTAAAGAGATGGGGGATCGGATCGTGGCAATAAACGGTGGAGAGGTCCGTGAGGTCGCTGATCTTCAGAGGATGTATAGGAATTATCCTGATGATCTACATCACCTACAGAACTGCACCGGCTGCGCCATCGAATGTTATTGCAAGGGATGATTGGAATGTACAAAGAAATAAAAGAGAAGTTCGCACAAATCGTTGTGGAAAATAACCTGTCTGATGAGGCGGTGAGGATTAGTGCTAAAACCCTGACCCCGGAAGAAGCAATAGGAAATCCGGAAGGTGAGGACTTTCCGATACTAAAAGGGCATGAGCGGCTGATGCAGGCAGAGTTTAAGGGGAGCTTTGGTCAGGCATTCACAGACATGTACGGCGACTTTCAAGGAACGCTTAAGGACGTTCTCTATATGGAACTCAATAACAACTTCAGAAGGGCAATTTTCATCGCTACCCTGAATGCAGTGATGCGAAATCTCGGTCTGATAGAAGGAAGTGTTCACTGCAAGGATCACGGTCCTGAGGAGTGTGGTCTGGATCTGGTTGAGTTTCTTGAGGGATGCAAAATATCAAGGATAGCACTGGTAGGATTCCAACCTGTGCATGCACGGTGTTGTTCAGGATGTTACGCACTTAAGATACTGGACCTGGATAAGGAGAATATTGGGAAGGAGAAATTTGGTGTTGTCGTGCTGGATGGTGACAAGAATGCCAAAGAGGTGCTGAAATGGTGCGATCTGGCACTTGTCACAGGAACCACAGTTGTAAACGGGACGATCGAACCGATACTTGAAATGGCAGGAGGGAAAGTGGTGTTCTATGGCATCAGCATAGCAGGAGTTGCACAGTTGTTTGATCTTAACAGATTCTGTCCGCGATCGACATGATAAAGTAAAAACTAAAAATCAGGAACCAATCAATGAGGAGCCAGTGAATATCGGGAATCCGGAGGAGATGAGTGTCCTGGAGTTTGCTTATAGGATTATTGAGATTACCGAAAGTGGGTCTCGAATCGTTTTCGAGGATCTGCCTGTGGATAACCCTATGGTTGGGAGGCGGGAAATTTCGAGGGCGAAGGAAGTGCTGGGGTGGGAGCTGGTAGTGGGGTTGGGAGATGTAGTTAAAGAAGCCTTAACATCAGCTAGATAGCTCTCAAGCATGAATTATTTTCTCAATTTCCTTTACTCTTTCCATGAGCTTGTTGTGTGTGTCTTTATAGGCATACCATTTTATGTATTCCCTGTCATCTCCAAGCTCACCTGCATTAAATTTGACATGAAAGATATCAGAGCTCATGTTGTGGCGCTTTTCTAATTCAGCAAGGGAACTCTCGATTTGCCTTATTTCACGCCTGACCATGTCTAGCTCGACTTTGAACATTTTGTTCATTGTTGAAGTTATGTATTTTTTCTCAAACTCCAGACCATGGGAGAACTGGAATTTCAAGGCATTCACATATTCATTAGACATAATTCAATATTTCATTGATTTTTAAGATTATAAGCCTTCCCAGCGATAACTGGTAGAGTTTTATCATTTTATTGAACTGTTCTTTGTATGTTATTTGTGAATTGTAATTTATTACAATTTTTGCAATACTCTTAACCACATCCACACCCACAAATTTTAAAATAAGTTTATCGGAATATTTATATACTATATAGTGGGCTATCGTATAGCGATACCAATGAAATACGTAATAGCAATAATACGACCTGAACGGCTGGATGCTGTCAAGCGGGAGCTTCAAAAGGTTGAAGTAAACAGATTGACAGTAACATCTGTTTCGGGATATGGGGCACAAAAGGGGCATTTGGAAGTATACAGGGCACTGGAGTATGAGGTAAACCTCCTTGAAAAGATCAAACTTGACATCGCAGTGAATGACGAGTTTTTAGAACCAACGATCGAGGCAATACAGCGAGGAGCCAAAACCAACGAGAAAGGGGAGATAGGGGATGGAAAAATATTCGTGCTGCCACTTGAGGATGTCATAAGGATAAGCACCGGCGAAATCGGGTCCGAAGCAATTTAGGAAGGTAAAGATATGGCTATTGTTGCAGCAGATACTGCATGGGTCCTGATCTCATCAGCACTGGTATTATTCATGCTTCCCGGGCTTGCGCTATTCTATGGCGGGATGGTGCGGCGTAAGAATGTGCTTAGCAGCATGATGCACTCGTTCGTTGCGATGAGTGTTATTGCTATAGAGTGGGTGATAATTGGTTACTCGCTTGCATTCGGGACCGGGAACTGGTTCATAGGCGGGTTCGAGCATGTATTCCTGCGGGGGATCGACCTTTACTCGACATCAGGCACGATCCCCACATACACATTTATTGTGTTCCAGGGGATGTTCGCGATAATAACGCCTGCCCTGATCTCTGGTGCAATTGTCGGGCGTATCAAGTTCAAGTCATACATCGCATTCATCGCATTATGGGGCCTTATCGTCTATGCACCTGTCTGCCACTGGGTGTGGGGCGGCGGATTCCTTGCAGGGGAAGCGCTTGATTTTGCAGGTGGTACGGTTGTCCACATAACATCGGGCACTTCAGCCCTTGCACTCCTGGTCTTCCTTGGCAAGAGAAAAGGATATGGCCTGGATGCAATTAAGCCGCACAATGTTACTTTCACACTGCTTGGTGTAGGGCTTTTGTGGTTTGGCTGGTTCGGGTTCAATGCAGGGTCGGCCCTTGCTGCTAATGAGGTTGCCGGGCTTGCTTTTATAACCACGTTCATCGCACCGGCAGCTGCAGGACTTTCGTGGATGGCAGCAGAATGGACCCATAGCGGTAAACCAACTGCACTGGGTTTTGCAACCGGAATTTTGGCAGGGCTTGTTGCGATCACACCCGGCGCAGGTTTTGTCACACCGATGGCTGCACTCATGATCGGGTTTATTGCAGGAATTGTATGCTATAAGGCTGTGATGCTCAAAGGTAAGCTGGGCTACGATGATTCACTGGATGTCTTCGGTGTTCATGGTGTCGGCGGGATTACGGGTGCACTCTTAACTGGCGTATTTGCAAGTGTCGGGGCCACAGGTCTTTTGCTTGGTAACTCACACCAGCTATTGCTCCAGATTGGAGGAGTTATTATTACAATTGTCTATGCGGGTGTCTGCACGATCTTAATTGGATTTGTGCTTGACAGGACGATGGGGCTGAAGGTCACTGAGAGCGAAGAAAACATCGGGCTTGACAAGACATGTCATGGTGAGACAGCGTATAATATTTGAAAATATGTAGTGTCGATTGATACTAAAAGATTATAAGAGGGTATTAAAAATGAATAAACCAAAACACCACATATTTGTCTGTTCCAGTTCAAGAATAAATTGACAGCATCAAGGAGTTTGCTTGAAGAAGGATTCGGTTCAGGTACTGGCCAACTTCATGGAAGAGATAAAGGACAGGGAATTAGAGGATGAAGTTATGTTATCAAATACCGGGTGCTTTGCAAATTGTGAAGAAGGGGCCATAGTCCTTGTTTACCCTGTGGGGGTCTGGTATGGCAAGGTCATGCCATGCTTTTAAAACAAGGATTTTTCCATCTACAACCAGTAAGCTTTTCTATGGTATATTCTCGACAGAATACCACACCCGATCCCAATTCCAAGGGCTAATCCATTCATTTTGTTGCTCACATTTCCAAACATATAATTTGCAATCACGAAAATAAATGTATACATAAAAATACTTACAAAAAGTGCAATTAAAGTTTCTTTGTCACTCATATATATCACCTTTCATCAGTGAAACGGTCAAGGATTTTCATTGTTTTTACACCCACGTTATTAATAATTGGAATGTTCTGGCAAATCTCAATACATATTGAAATCGCCCTCTATTGGGGGAAATAATGTCAACTTTATTTGATACTTTCTTATAGTACACATATGTTTCATGTTCAACTTGCCACGCATATAAGAAATTAATATTTTGAATCGATTTATTAAGAAGTCAGTCTGTTATTTTATTTTTCTATACCGGATTAAGTAGTTAAGTGAATGAATATATCCTCAAGTGATCTTGATTTTTCATTCAATTCAAAAATATCAGCTCCAACTGAAACAAGGCCATGAATTATATCAGATCTTATATCGTGCCTTGAATTTGCATAAACAAGTAACTTATTTCCATCGATCTGTTCCACTTTTCGAACATACTTCATTTGTTTAAGCCTTTCAACCATCTTCAAAGATAAATTATGAATTCCTACAGTAATGATACTTTCAGTTTCGATATTATTCTCAATCAGATCGATGTCATCTTCTGCAACAAGCTGACCTTGATGGATAATCCCGACCCTGTTACAAATTTGCTGTATTTCAAACAGATTATGCGATGAGATTATAATTGTAATGCCGTCTTTATTAAGTTCAGTTATCAGATCACGGACTTGTTTTGCCCATAATGGATCAATACCATTTGTTATTTCATCTAGTATTAATAGTTCAGGATTTCCAATTAGAGCTTGAGCAATTCCAAGTCTCTTTTTCATACCATGGGAAAAATTACCCACCTTAACATCTTCAGAATCATGTAATCCAACCAATTGAAGCAGACGAACTGATTCTGAAAGAGCCTGCACTTTGTTTAAGCCTTTTAGAGACCCGAATAACAGCATGTGATTTTTAGCACTGCGATTTGGATAAAAATTTGATTCTTGAGGATATACACCGATATTTTTTTTGATGCTATTGAAATCTGATAGCTCCAGACCATTAACTATGGCAGTACCACTGGTAGGTCGTATTAAACCGCTTAACATTCCTATGGTTGTGGTCTTTCCTGCACCGTTTGGCCCCAAAAAACCATAAATGTCCCCTTTTTGAACATGAATATTTAAATTATCTACGGCAATGAATTTCCCAAAAGTCTTTGTAAGATTCCTGGTTTCCAACATTATTAGAAATCCCTCCTATCCATAACAAATATCAGGGAACCTAAGGATGCTGTAATGAAAAATAACATCCCTCCAATTGATTTAACAATCTGTATTTGGTCTGCATTAGGGTTAAAAATTGAATCAAAACCAATGAACCCATACCAAACCGGAGAAAAGTATTTTAAGAATTCATATTTAAAACCAGTACTAAATACCATTATTATAATCAAGGCCGTAAATGATAGTATGAGGGCTGTGGAGGAATTATCTGCCAATGATGAAATGATTAAACAAAGTCCTATAAAACATCCAAAATAAAGTGTCAGCAAAAACCAGGATGCTACAGGGTATAAGAGCAGGTATGTTTGTGTATCTATTGCTGCATAGAGAAAAATTATCATAAAGACAATACCTACAATTAATGAAAATAAGATATTCAAACCTATGAATTTTCCAACTATGAAAGAACTCCTCTTTATTTTAGGAATTATTAAACGAATAGTCCCGGATTCGATTTCCCGTGAAACATTATCATGAGATATTGCGATTACAAATACGGGACCTAATAGCAACAACGTAAGATACGAAGTAACAAAACCAATATTTCCACTTATTTCACTTTTTGACGTAAGTAGTTGAATTATCGAACTGGTATATATTGATAACAGTGACAATATAATGAACATTGCTATTGTAACTAAAACTCTCGTATTGCGGAGTTCATTTATTAGCAGATCTTTGCATACAATCGACGTCTCGTGTAAATCCATAATTCTACATCCTATATTTTCTCACGATTGAACCTATAAATGAACCAAGAATTCCTAAAAGAACATTAAATAGAATATTAATGATCACCCCAACAACAAAAAGACCTGCAATAGCACCGTATGACAAAACTACATTCAGATTATGATCATTGAAAAGCATGATTCCGTATCCAATGATCTGTTGAATGATTACTGCAATTGCACTGAATTTCAGTGGTTTACTTTCAATAGAGTATCCAATTACAATTCCTACGACAATTGCAGAGAGAGACAAAGTTAATTCATCTGTCATATTGGAAAAAGTACCGATTATAACTATTAACGTTCCCAGAGATATGCCAATTATCATAGATTTATTTTTGTTCATTGAAGTACTCCTTTTTTTGTTTCATTAAAATCCATATTTCCTGTAATGTGCAAGTAAAACCGCACCGATTACAATCATCAAAGTACCGATGATACCGATAAATGGAACGTCATTTGCAGGGACATCATTAACCGGAACTTCCTCCACATCAACAAGTGCGTTAGCTTCAGCCGTAATCACTTTAACTATATCCGGTAATTGTATGCCACTTCTCTGCACAGCGTCATCAAACCGACTCCTATCAGTTTTAGTCACATACAATTCAACATTATTATTATACACATTGATGCCTGACTCTACGGGTATATCTAAAGCACGAGCAAAATCTGAAGCATTGGCTTGAGCTCTTTGGAGGTCTGCTAAAGACACTTTTGCAGTGCGCACCTCAAGAATATTGGCTAACTCTGTGTACGGCTTCAGGTATGGTTTAATTGTCTCCTCACCATCGCGAGTAAACTGCACAATAATCTTGAAATTTGGATTGTGCTCAATCCAAAGTCCAGCAAAGGTTTCTGCCTCACCCATGCTCAGTTCCGCATCCAGTTTCCCTGCAATATCTTGAAGTTGGAATCGGCGGAGAGCTTCCTCAATACTAATATTATTATTTGATGCATATATTTGTGCATCATATAACAGTGGATCCTCATTATCCAATGCAGTTTTTTCACCGCTATCCACAATCTGATCCTCTAAATTTCCCTCGATTTGTGCTTGCTCTCTCGCAGCCAGTTCTTGCAACACAGCATCCTGGTCAGAGAGCGGGTGTTTCCCTGGTACACCGAACACAACCCCGAATCTGTTTTCATTAATGTTAACATCTTCAAGCATCAGAATTATGGTTTCATTTAGAGCAAATGTGGGCTCATCTTCGGTCCAAAAATTCGTACCGATCTTTGTTCTGACAGTTATTGTTTCTGTAGACAATGGATTCATTAGCCATTCATCTACACCGATCGTTACAATGGTGTGATCATAGAATGGCTGAATGTCAGTTACCGTGCCAATTATGATCAGATCGGAATGATTAATCTGGTACGGAATTTCAGCTGCTTCTGCAATTAATGCGGCTGTTGCTACATTTGTTGATGCCAACAGCAGTATTAGGGCGAATAGTATGTTTATCTGTTTCATGTTCCCTCTCTATATTACACGACTTCAGAATTCGTCATCATTTCGTCAAGCCGTAATAAACCCGAGATCATAATACTTATCACCAAATTTGACAGTATGTGAACCTTTTTCGTCAAGAAAATCAAAACTTCGCTGCCATTCATCAGGCCTCACTTCCACGAATTGCTGACTTGTAATTGCTTCCTTGATTGCCGGATATTCGTTCAGTTCCTCTTCTGTCAGTACAACAAAATCATCGGGTACAGTTTGTAGTAAATTGGCATCTATGGCTTTGGAATTGAAATGATTATAAGCACCCCATGCAAAAAAGGCTATTGAGATCAGAAACATTGCTGCAAAAGAGATTGCAAATGCTTTTGTTATAAAACTGCGCGAGCGTTCTTTGGAAACGATCAATCCAGCAGCCAGTAAGACTGCGTAGATGAACAGCATGAATGATACTGCTTCAAAACCGTGTATGCCGATACCATAGGTATCGCTAAAAACCCCAAGCAGGAATCCGGTCATGTAAAAAGCGAGGATACCAATTGCGAGGAACAGTATATAGTTCCATTTCATGTTGTTTTGTTTGTCCATTTTAGTTTTCATAATTATTCACTCCCTTCGGTGTGCAGGTAAAACTGCACCAATTGCTATCCCACCAAGCAGGAATATAATAAAATGATGATAACCATTATTTTTCTCTGCAAGATATTCAAACGTTGGATTTGGTGAAAACATTACTGCTTTAAATGTTAACAATATGTTTACCCGTGACATTTTATTCCTCGAAGAAAATAGTTCCCCTTTTAGTTAATGATATTTCTTGTGGTACGGTTAAACCCACCCATTGCCCAATTTTTTCAGGTGGTATTGTCAATTTATAAATACGTTCATAGGGATGCCCGATTGGAACTTTTTTTATTAATGTGATACCATAAAACTTTAATTTATTGTATCCACATGCCTGCAAAGTAGCTTCAACAGTCCAAACAGTATCGTTCTTTGCGAAAATTTTAAAATATGTCTGGTTTGATGAGGAATTATAAGATTCAAAATAAATAGTGTCAGTACCCTCCATGACTGTTCCTAAATCATAACCTAAGTAAAAATTATTTATATCGTGGAAGAACGAGGGTTTGGATGACAAAAGATAATATCCCTTTTCAGTAGGTGTTACCTTTAGTACGGTCGTAGGGTGATCCGGATTAATCATGTCTGGGTCTTGATTGTAAACATCATGGATAGTGTTGTTATTTATCATAATAATTGGAAAATAAACCAACACATTGTCGATGGTTTCGTTATTTGTTGTTCCGGCGCTTAAAACATATTTAGTCGTAAAATACGTTTCCACATTCAGGCCGTTTATAATAATTACTACTAATAAAAAAAAAGAAAAAAAGATGATTAAGTTTTTGCGATTCATTTATTTTACCAATTGTTCTTAACCATCTGGATTAATTCATCATATTGTGCCTGCGATATATGGCCGTCTTCAAGCATCAGAATTATGGTTTCATTTAGAGCAAATGCGGGCTCATCTTCGGTCCAAAAATTCGTACCGATCTTTGTTCTGACAGTTATTGTTTTTGTAGACAGTGGGTTCATTAGCCATTCATCTACACCGATCGTTACAATGGTGTGATCATACGATAACTTGACATTTGTTACTGTCCCGATTATGATCCTGTCAGATTCATTGATCTGATATGGTATTTCGTATGCCTCTTCGACTAATGAGGCTGCCGCGGTGTTTGGTGATGTTAACAAAAGTACAAGAGCAAACATTATGTGTATTTGTTTCATATTACCAATTTTTTCAATCACGGTCTTCCACCTAATATATTTCGATAAATCCATTACTCATTGGGTCGTTCTGCCCCTCAAATCTTTCTTATATACAAGGAAGTAATACAGCACAGCACCAATAAAATGCACAAAGAATATGGCAAGGCACCATATCAGTTTATCATATTCGCCGCTGGCCGGGAATCGCTCCCCTGGTCTTTGCAGGCAGTCTTTAAGCATCAAGAGCCAGAAGCCAAAGGCCAGTATGACAACGATGGTGTAAATACCGAAGAATGCTAAGGATAATCCCATCAATATTGGTTCAATCATTTTCCTGTGTTAAATACGATACCTGAACTCATGTTCTCAACCCGGCTGGCTATAATAACGTTGTTTTCAGTCCTGACTTTATTCCCATTGTACAATTTGCCAATGATCCGGAGCTTGTCATTCTTTGAAACAAGACAAATCCCGGGATACGTAACTACAACATTCTCACCATCATGCTCCACTGAAAAAATGCTCTCATATTTCCCCCACACACCACCAAATACTAGAAAGAAGGGTATACCAATAAAGGAAGTCGTTTTTTCACAAATCCTGGAATCAATTGTTGCTTCAGTGTCAATACCTACTGTTTCAGTTTTATCTTCAGACCTTCGTTTCAGGGGATTTACCGGCCATAATAAAATAATAATCAACACAATGACCAGCGCCATAGTTATCATTGCACCAGAACCCAACGAAAACATATCAACCGAGAGGTTTAATCCCATTATTACAAATCCTACCAGAAATACCATTAACAATACTATCACAGGCTGTCCCAAAACTAATCTAAATTAACAAATTTTCACAGTTATATATAATATTTCACATAAGTTTTGATTTTTGGTATTTAACTGTATTTCATCTTGAATGATTCATCAAAATCGATTCGTTTTTCCCCCTCATCTT
>JAUWRA010000151.1 GCA_030610815.1 Methanosarcinales archaeon | reverse complement strand
TCTCAAACCCTTCCTGGCAGCAATAGCCACGGTCTTTACAAGATTGGGCGTGTAATGGGTAGGAGTAACAAGATTGATATTGTGGCAGCCGATGCGCTGGAGCCAGAGCATGCTGTCTGCCAGTTGCTCTTCAGTGATTGGATTACCTTTTCCCTCATGGCTGATATCATAATTCTGGCAGAATACACAGCGCAGATTACAATTGGCGAGGAACACAGTACCCGAACCTCTAATTCCAGCCAGATGGTCAGGACAGTGGGGGTGCCTGAACCATAAGTTAGGGCAGTGGCCGCACCGCTCGGCGATTTTTTAATCGGAAAAAATTACATATTTTCTGTACGAATGATAAACAGGATTGGCAGGATACGATCCAATCAATAATAACATACTTTTATTCAAAAATATGACACTACAATATCATATATTCAACTAAAAACCTTATAAGGATATAGAGCATAAAAGCAATAGAGGAACATGTCAACCCAGACTTTAGAGCAGAAGTTCGAGATGCTGCCGTCTGAACTTCAAAAGGAAGCAGCAGATTTTATTGATTTTCTGCTAACCAGGAAAAGTTCAAAGCAAAAGAAAAAACCCAAACTTGACTGGATAGGTGGCTTAAAAGAATATCGCAGCCAGTACACCTCCCTTGAGCTACAAGAAAAAGCTCTTGAATGGAGAGACTGATGTATCTCATTGATACTAATATATTTCTGGAAGGTCTCCTTGAACAGGAAAAAGCAGAATCTGTACGCTATTTTTTTCAAGCTGTTGATATAGAAAAAACATTCATGACCGATCTGGCACTTCATTCCATAGGTATAATTCTATTCAGGCTCAAGAAATATGAGTTATTCACATCATTTGTGGAAGATATGATCATAAATGGAATGGAAATACTCTCATCAACACCAGAAGACTTGATGAAACTGGACAGGACTGTTCAACAATATAATCTCGATTTCGATGATGCATATCAATATATGCTCGCTGAAAAACACCAATTACAGCTTATAAGTTTTGATAAGGATTTTGATAGTACCAAAATTGGGCGGAAAGAACCTTCAGAAATAGTACAATAATTGAATGATCAAAAACTCTGGAACAACCTCTACCCACCAGTCATAATAAGGTCCCTATAACCCATCTATCACTTCCGGCAAGCCCTCGAAGTGTGAGTCGAACGTAATGATCTTACATGTATTCTCCTGCTGCATTGCTACCATAAATGTAAAAATATAATTTTAATGCAATACTATAGTGCAAAGAGTCCGTACCAGTTGGCACGAGTTGGTTGCCAATTTTTAGATAAGCCCCGCGTCCCGGTCATGGGGTCAGGATCGTGCAGGTGACCAAGCTGTTTAAACGGTGGAATGAATCACCAAAACAATCCTAATCACTAAAACAGAAGTCCTCTCCTTTTGTAAAACATATCTCGTCTCAACACCGCAACCATGCCAGGCAGTTCACTCGTTAGGAAATCCCCTATGCAGCCCCAGTCCCCTGGCCATATCCAACACATTGTAATATTCCTCAATATACACAGACCTGTTAATATCCTCAAATTCCAATGCACGATATGCGGGCTTGTACTGGAGCATAATATTCACATAGCTCTCCCTTGATATTTCATTTGCAATGAACTCCAGCACCTGCAAGCTATCAGCCCTGTTATTGGGAAGTACCAGGTGGCGTATCAGCAGCCCGCGCCAGGCAATAGTCCTATCGATCACAAGGTCGCCCACCTGCCTGTGCATCTCACGCACCGCCTGCTTGCACACCTCGAAATAATCTGGGGCATCGCTGTACAGTTTCGCACTCTCAATGCCGCCATATTTGATATCAGGCATATAGATATCCACAATACCGTCAAGCAGTTTCAGGGTCCTGGCATCCTCGTAACCACTACAATTGTATACAACAGGCAGTCTCAAACCCTTTCTGGCTGCAATAGCCAAGGCCTTTACAAGATTGGGCGTGTAATGGGTAGGAGTAACAAGATTGATATTGTGGCAGCCGATACGCTGGAGCCAGAGCATGCTGTCTGCCAGTTGCTCTTCAGTGATTGGATTACCTTTTCCCTCATGGCTGATATCATAATTCTGGCAGTACACACAGCGCAGATTACAATTTGCGAGGAATACAGTACCAGAACCTCCAATTCCAACCAGGGGAGCTTCCTCCCAGAAATGGGGCTGGACCGAGGACACCACAAGCTCGGCACCAGCCTGGCAGTACCCTATCTCACCATCAAGCCTGTTCACACCGCAATTCCTTGGACAGATATCACACTGCTCCAGTTTCGAATAAAGCATTTCGATACGGTTGTCTATCTCACCACTATTGACCAGTTCCAGATAGGCTGGCTCAAATTCAGTTAAATAATCTAATTTTTCATTCATCTTCGTAAGATCATCGTCCTGAGGCGGTCTGCTGCCTTACTGGCACTATCAGCAATGTTGCCCATATCCCGCAACAGACTAATCAAATAGAACACGCCCGTACCGCCAAGTTCGTCCTCGTATTTGAAGACAGTGGCCTGGAGTTGTTTCTTAGTAATATCTGTCTCATGTTCCAGTTCCTCGACAATGGGGACTTTTTTGAGTATCCTTTTTATTTCCTTTTTACTGAAAGATGTTTCAAGGAGTTTGGCAATATCATCCACCATATCCTCATAGGCATCAACAGTTTTTACAATACGCTCCATCAACTCAAGCACCCCTTCCTTGATCTCAGGCTGAAGTTCAGTCTCCCTCAGGGTAAGCCAGTGGGCAGTATGATGGGCATTATCTGCGATCGAGTCCTGGGGTTTCAGGAAAGAAAGCAGGTCATTAGGGTCTACCGGCAGCATCATGGAACTGGGTATGAGCTTGCGTATGGTCTGTTTGATTATATCAGCCTCGTACTCTATAGCAGATATTTCAGTGTCAAATGTACGCACCGCCATATAATCGCCTTTGCAATAGGCTTTCACCGACTGCTGCAGCTTTTGCACAGCCTCCCCTCCTTTCTCTGCATGGGCGTGAACAGGTTTGAAGGGTGATTCCCCGAAGATTCCAAGAACAGAACGAATATACTCAATTGGCATTATAGCACCTTCATTAATATTACAAATATCAATCCTGATGTAAGGGCGGCCACTGGCACCGTGATCACCCATGATAAGATTATTTTCTTGATAACACTTAAATCAACCGCCGCAAGACCACCCGCCAGTCCCACACCCACCACTGCCCCAACCAGGGTATGGGTAGTGGATATGGGTAATGCACTGTAGGAATGAGCGAAGACTACCACGGCCGTGGCAAACTCGGCTGAAAAACCCCTTGTGGGTGTCAGTTCAGTTATGCTGCTGCCGACTGTTTCAATAACCTTCCAGCCCCAGGTCCCAAGACCGATCACGATGCCAATACCGCCGATGGCCAGTACCCATACAGGGATGACGCCGTACTCGGTAATATTGGCAGCAGACAGGGCTGCAGACAGCGGGCCTATGGCATTGGCAACATCATTTGATCCGTGGGCAAGTGCCACAAAACAGGCAGACAGTATCTGTAGGTATCCGAATTTCTTTTCCAGCTTGTAGGGGTCATCCACACGTGCCAGCAGGAAAATACGTATGATCGTGAATATGATAAATGCCATCAAGGCCCCGATAAGTGGAGATGTGATCCAGGAGATCACTATCTTTCCCAGAACTATCCATTTTATCTGGTCAATGGTGAAGCTATCAACAAACATGGTAGCAACAAGTCCAAAACCTGTTATTGCGCCCACGATTGCATGGGTCGTGGAAACGGGCATATGGTAGAAGGTGGCAAAAGTGATCCAGAAACTCGCGGCAAGTATAGCCGCCAGGGAACCGATTATTACAATGTTCGGGTCAACGCTAATAATATCTTCAATGGGTACAATACCCTTTGCGATCTTGGTTGTGACCCTGTCGCCGAATGCGAGCGCACCGACCAGTTCAAGTGTGCCTGCTATGATCACTACCTGTTTGAGCGATAATGCACCTGTACCAACCGAAGTACCCATTGAATTGGCCAGGTCGTTGGCGCCGATATTCCATGCCATATACAGACCGGCCACTAACACTAACAGTATGATCGGATCGAAAATATCCATCTATTTACCTCATTTGTTCAGGTCCTGCTTTTCGCCGGTTACCATGTACACAACCCTTTCACATAGGTTGATTATGTGGTCCCCCATACGTTCCAGGTATCGTGACGCAAATGTAAGATGTGATGCATTGGCTATCTTTTTTGGGTCCTCGATCATGTAAGTGATGAGTTCCCGCCTGACCTGGTCGAACAGTGCATCGATTTCCTCGTCCCTGGAAGCTATATCCTTTGCCAGTTCATCATCCTGCTTTTCCAGGGCTTCAATACTACCGTCCAGCATTTCCTGCAGGATATCAGACATCCTTGGTATATCCACCAGTGGTTTGATGTGGGGTGAATTTGCAGTGGCCTTGGTGATGAACGCAATTTCAACTGCCAGGCCGCTTATACTTTTGAGGTCGATGATCATCTTCAGGGTGCCCTTTAGCATCCTGAGTTGGGCTGGTGACACTTTTATTGTCATGGTCCTGGTGCACTTATCCTCAACAACATCACCGAATTCATCGATCTCCCTGTTCATTTCAATGACCTTATCTGCCAGGCCAGTCTCCTGCTCCTTTAGGGAAGTGACGGTTCGGTCAATGGAAAGCTTGGTACGCTGCCCCATCTCCTTAATATCCCGGATAATATCCCTGATTATGTTATCAACATCTGTTTGTGCTTTATCCACCATATTTTCACCATGTCAGATACTCAAAATATGTTCTATAGATATGTTCCATAGATATGCTCTTTCATCTTAATATCTTGTTACAAAATACCATAGATATTTTTCGATTTGTGTTTACTGCCAAAGTATCTAAATATTTTCTACATAAAATATATAGTCATATATAGGCCACTCCTTACATCAGGATTAATATTATATCAATTACATATACAACCACAATGCCTGACACAATAATCAAAAACGCCCGCATCTTTTACCAGGGACAGATACATGAAGCAGAGCTGGCTATTGAAGACGGGAAGGTTGCCGAGATTGCAAAGATCATACCCAAAAATGATTTCGATCTTGTTATCAATGCAGACAATATGCTGGTACTTCCCGGCATTATCGATGTCCACGTTCATTTCAGGGAACCGGGTATGAGCCACAAGGAGGACTGGTACTCAGGTTCATGTTCAGCTGCTGCCGGCGGGGTGACCACAGTGATAGATCATCCCAACACCATACCCCCTACACTGGATGAGGGTACTTTCAAGGTAAAACGGGAACTTGCCTCTTCCAGATCCATAATCGATTTCGGGATCAATGCCGGGGTAAAGGATAACCTGGATGAGCTTGCTTCATTGTGGAAGGCAGGCTGCTCGGCATTTGGCGAGATATTCCTTGGTGAGAGCACGGGTTCTATGACAGTGGAGCGCGACCACATGACTGCAGCATTGCAGATCACCCGCGACCTGGACGCCCTGGCATGTATCCATGCAGAAGACCAGGAGATACTCGAATCATACGGCAAATTGACAAAGGGGGACCTGGAGCCTGAATCCTATTCAAAGAGCCGCCCGAATTTGTCAGAAGCAGTTGCAGTTGCCAAT
>JAUWRA010000014.1 GCA_030610815.1 Methanosarcinales archaeon | reverse complement strand
GGAAGGCGGGCGGCTGCTCAAGGGAATCAGGCAGTCCAGATTCTCTGTGATACCATCTGCAAAACACCTGCCGTTCCTGGAAGATGAGAAATACTTCAACATGGTGGTTCGGGAATTCCTTACAGGTAAAATGTTATGATCTTTATGTGCTGGATTGTGCGGATTTAATGTGACTGATTTAATGTGACCGTTTGAAGGATGGGAATAATTAATAAAGAAATGTTTTTTATCTTATCCCCCAATGTCTACCTATGCTTACCACCAAAGAACTCTCAGGTATTGTTGAGACCATGGTTGTAGTATCAGAGGAAGAGATAATCGACATCGCCCAGGAACTGGCATATTTACGGGACGATGAGACTCCTGACCTGGAAGACCTCAGTCAACTGATCACCTTGGCAATGAAGATACACTGGCTTGAACCCATACCCTCCACAGCAGTATTTGGTGCACCAAAAAGTTCAATGTTATATATAGCAGGCCCTGCTTCATTTGGCACAGTGCCGCCTGAACTGAGCGAGATAATGGATACAATTGAATTTGAGGGATGCAGGTACTTTGACTGGGACATGGTCACTTCAAATATTATTCCTGATATGTCATGTAAACTGGACCGATTGGAAGCACTGGTGGAGGACGCTGCCAGCGGGGTCGTTGTGGTCGAAAAAGTAGAAACAGAATACAGTGAACTGTTCAACCTTTACTATGATTATGATTTCTGGCTACCCGGTGGTCTACCCGGAATCGGCGGGAGACTGGAAGACATAAGCCAGCGACTGAAAGAGATAAAAGAAGCAGATCAATAACATACTGAGGATTATATTTATGCCAAAAATAAATATTCGCTACCAGTTAGGCAATCATGCCATAGCACAGGCATTATACGATAGCGGGGTGGACCTTGTATCAGGTTATCCAGGCACCCCCTCATCTGAGATCATCGAGGCCCTGGCCCGGTTGAAACCGGATTGTCATGTGGAATGGTCCGTAAACGAGAAGGTTGCGCTGGAAGTGGCCATCGGTGCCTCATGGTCAGGGGGCCGAAGCGCAGCTACCATGAAACACGTAGGTCTGAATGTGGCCTCGGACCCGTTCATGACCATTGCATATGCAGGCGTAAAAGGCGGGCTGGTCATAATCTCAGCCGATGATCCCGGATGCCATTCGTCCCAGAACGAGCAGGATAACAGGCGGTATGCACAATTTGCACGCATACCCTGCCTGGACCCGGCCACGCCGCAGGAAGCCTGTGATATGGTGCCCTATGCTTTCGATTTCTCGGAAAAGTTCGAGATACCAGTGATACTTCTTCCCACCACCAGGGTGTGTCACGGCAAATCCGGCATTACAATACCTGGAACTGAAAAACCAGGCAAAAAGATAGGTTTTGAGAAAAGACCGCAGCAGTGGGTGATGCTCCCGGCCCATGCCAGGGTGCGCCATAATGTGCTAATGGAAAAACAGGATATAATGGCTGAGGCACTTAGTTCTTCAAAATGGAACCAACTGGATATTATTAAGGGCGCTGAACTGGGGATCATCGCATCGGGTGTGGCATCTGTTTATGCCAGGGAAGCCATGGACCGGCTCGATATAAAGGCATCCTTTTTGAAAATATCCACTTATCCGGTGCCCCTTAACCTGGTAGAACAATTACTGGACTCGGTGGGACAACTGATGGACTCTGCCGGACAGGTACTGGTGATAGAGGAGCTGGAACCTGTTGTGGAAGAGGCTGTAAGGTCGATATCGGGTACAAGGAATGTGGATGTACATGGAAAAGACATGGTTCCAAGGAACGGGGAACTGAATGTATCGATCGTGGAAGCTGCCATCTCAAAGTTTGCCAGTGTTGACCATACTCCCCACGTACCTGAAGAGTTGTCAGTTGAACTGCCGAACCGTCCTCCTGTCATGTGTCCGGGCTGCCCGCACAGGGCCACCTATTATGCTATGAAAAAAGCCTTTGGCAAGTCAGCAGTATTCCCTGGCGATATCGGGTGCTATACCCTTGGTGTCCAGATGGGGACAATGGACACCTGCCTGTGCATGGGTGCCAGTATCACCACAGCTTCCGGCATATACCATGCAGGTGAGACCGAACCGATCTGCTGTTCCATCGGCGACTCCACCTTTTTGCATACCGGCATTCCCGGGCTGTTGAATGCTGTATATAACGGCGCAGATATCACAGTCACGATCCTGGATAACAGGACCACTGCCATGACAGGGCACCAGCCCCATCCGGGCACAGGATTGAACGTACTGGGCGATGCTACGTTCATGGCCTCGCTGGAAGATATTTCAAAGTCGTGCGGTGTGGAGTTTGTGGAGGCGACCGACCCCTTTAATGTAAAAGAAACTATTCATGTGTTCAAACAGGCCAGGGAGCATAAAGGGACGGCAGTGGTCATTTCAAGACAGGAATGCATCATCACGGCCCGCAGGAGTGGAATAAGGCTCACTCCTTTCACAGTCGACCCGGATGAATGCCAGGGATGTAAGGCATGTATCAGGTTCGGGTGTCCTGCGTCTTCATTTGTTGAATCCACAGAGGAAGGGGAAAAGGGGAAGGCGGTCATCGGTGAACTTTGTGTTGGCTGCGGGGTATGTGCCCAGGTTTGCCCGTTCGATGCTATTAAGGAGGTCTCCGAATGACAGAATTCGATCTGGTAATCGTAGGTGTTGGCGGGCAGGGTACCATACTTGCTTCCGATATCGTGGGCATGGCTGCAGTGAATGAAGGGCTGCCTGTACAGGCTTCTGAGACTCATGGCATGGCGCAGCGCGGCGGTTCGGTTATTAATCATGTGAGGCTGGATTGCAGGTACGGCTCACTGATACCCGCGGGCAGGGCCGATGCTATACTTGGTCTTGAACCGGCAGAGGGGCTAAGAGCCATAGATTTCCTGTCACCGGATGGTGTGGTGGTAGTGAATACAAATCCTATTTTCCCAATTACTGTTCTGTCAGGTGCTTCAGTGTACCCTGAGGTGGATGCTGTGCTGGGTGAACTGAAGGGGCGCTGCAAACATCTGGTGCCTTTGGATGCAGACAGGATAGCAATTGAGGCAGGTCATCCGTTAACAGCGAATGTGGTACTGATAGGTGCGCTTTCCAATTTCCTGCCACTTGATGTCGGGAGCCTTGAAGAGAGTATAAGTAATCTGGTACCGCCTAAGACAGTGGAAGTGAACCTGAAGGCTTTCAGGCTCGGGCGGGAGTCGGCGGGAGTGGATTAAATCAAAAGAAGAAAGACAAGAAAATAAGTTAATTCTAGTGTCAAGTCAACATCAAAGTGTCTGATTATAAAGTGTATTGATAGCGTATTTGGATACATTATAGGGTTGACTTGACACTAGCAAAGAAGACTAAAAAGTATAGAATGTCGAAATGTTAGATTATGAGACTTTTTATTATTTTCTGGTTACACTTAATTATCAGTTCTGTTAACCGCGGATGAACGCAGATAAACGCGGATAATGCATGCGAAATCTGCGTTCATTTGCGTTCATCTGCGGTTCGTTATAGTTAAAAGACCAGAAAAAATTTAAAAGATTCTGATTGTAATCAAAAACCAAACAATTCAAACAAATCTTTGCGGACTTTGCGCTCTTTGCGGTGAACAAAATCATACACCGCAAAGGATGCCAAGAGCGCAAAGTGTTCAGGATATATGTCAAAGATATTATGTTCTTGGCTACAATAAAGGAAGCACAATAAATGGCAAAAACAAACGGAAATGGTGAGAAAGAAAAATCCATGGAAAGCTGGATCTGGGGTGCAGCTTGCAGTATTAGAGGTGCGGCTGATGCAGCTAAATTCAAAGACTATATTCTACCATTAATATTTGTAAAACGGCTGTGTGATGTGTTTGATGATGAGATCGATCGCATTGCAGAAAAAGTAAACAGCAGAACCAAAGCCCTGCAATTGGTGGAACGTGATAAAAAATTGGTTCGTTTTTATCTGCCAATAAAGCCCAAAAACCCTGAAAAAGAAAGAACATGGGATGTAATTAGAACTCTGTCTGATAAAATTGGAGAGGAACTCACTAATATTCTTCATGATATAGCCAAAGTGAACAAAGACCTGCAGGGAATCATTGACCGTGTTGATTTTAACGCCACCACACACGGGCAGCGTGATATTGATGATGACCGTTTAAGCAAACTGATTGAAAAGATTACCGAGAAGCATTTGGGATTGAAAAATGTGGAACCTGATATTATCGGGCGCAGTTATGAATACCTGATACGCAAGTTTGCCGAGGGCAGCGGAAAAAGTGCCGGAGAGTTCTACACACCTACCGAAGTGGGCTTTATCATGGCGAAAATCATGGATGCCGAGTCTGGCATGGAAATTTATGATCCCTGCTGCGGCAGCGGCGGTTTGCTTATTAAATGCGAGCTGGTGATGGAAGAAAAAATGGCTTTAAGCTCCAGAGAGAAATATGCACCACTTCAACTGCACGGACAGGAGTTTACGCCTGGCACCTGGGCTATGAGCAAAATGAACATGGTGATACACGACATGGAGGGCGAAATTGAAATTGGCGACACATTGAAAAATCCCAAGTTCAAAGACGGTGGCAAACTGAAGACGTTTGACCGTGTGGTTGCCAATCCCATGTGGAACCAGAGCAAAGACAGTTTGCCCTATATTAATGACGATTTTTTCATTAATGATGAATTAGAACGCTTTCCGGCAGGTCCTTGCGGGGGCAAGATTGACTGGGGCTGGATCCAGCATATTTACAGCAGCCTGAATGATACAGGCAGGGGAGCCGTGGTGCTGGATACGGGAGCCGCCAGCCGCGGCAGTGGAAATAAGGGGGGCAACAAAGAAAAAGAGTGCCGCAAATGGTTTGTTGAGAATGACCTGATCGAAGGTGTGATCTACCTGCCTGAAAATTTGTTTTATAATACCTCTGCGCCAGGAATTGTTATTTTCCTGAATAAAGCCAAACAGCACGAAGATAAGATTTACCTGTTGCATGCGGGTAAAGAGTTTGAAAAGGGTGATCCGAAGAACTATATCACACAGGAAGGTATAGAACGCATTGCTGAAACCTATAAAGCTTTTAAAGAAGAAGAAAAATTTGCCCGCCTGGTTGAGAAGGATGAGATTGTAAAAAATGATTATAATATTTCACCCAGCCGGTACATTCAGGTTAACGATGCTTACATTTACCGCCCCATTAAAGAGATTGTGGATGAACTTAGGGAACAAGAAAGTGAATATACTATTATTGATGCTGAAGTGAAAAACATTTTAGATAAATTGGGTGTATGATGGAAGGTTGTAGAACATAGTGGAGTATTCGGTAAAAAATCATTGAATCTTTGATATGAGGATTGAGATTATGGTACATCGAGAAATGGAACCGCAGATAAACGCAGATGAACGCAGATCGAATGTTATGTCTGAGGGAATTATAGGGGCAGCATTTGAAGTTAGCAATGTTCTTGGCGCTGGTTTTCTGGAGAAGGTCTATGAAAATGCCTTAAATGTTGAGCTTAATTTTAGGGATTGATGCTGAAGTGAAAAATATTTTACAAAAATTTGGTGTATGATGGAAGGTTGTAGAATATAGCAGAGTACTTGATAAAAATTTATTGAATCATTGATATTGCAGTTGATATTATGGAATATAGAAAAATGGAACCGCAGATAAACGCAGATGAACGCAGATTGAATGCTATGTCGGAAGAGATTATAGGGGCAGCATTTGAAGTTAGCAATGTTCTTGGCGCAGGTTTTTTGGAGAAGGTTTATGAAAATGCCTTGAATCTTGAACTTAATTTTAGGGGAATAAAAACACTTCAACAGGCGCCATTAAAGGTATTTTATAAGGAAGAATTAGTAGGAGACTACATAGCAGATATTTTAGTTGAAAATGAAATCATAATTGAAGTTAAGGCTGTAAAGGAAATAGATAGAGTACATTTAGCCCAATGCCTGAACTATCTAAGAATAACAGGGCTGAAACTTTGTCTTTTGTTAAATTTCAGTAAACCAAGGGTAGAGATTAAAAGGGTTGTGAATGGCATTTAAATTTGTGGTGACTGATGAGTGTAAATAGAGATCAATCAAAAGTAATCCCGAAACCACTGTATTTGCAATGGATTAATCCGGTGCAACAAATCTGCGTTCATCTGCGTTTATCTGCGTTTATCTGCGGTTAAAATTTTCTTAATGAAGTAGGGGGTATAATGGAAGGTTATCAAAATACGGAAATTGGTCTTTTACCCAATGAATGGGATTTTGGTCGAATAGACGATTATTTTACAGTACAACAAGGCAAACAAGTTTCAAAATCGAATAGAATTGGCGAAAATCAAAAACCATTTCTAAGAACTTCAAATATTTTATGGGAAAAGATTGTATTTGATGAGCTTGACCATATGCATTTTTCAGAACAAGAAGAAGTTAAGTTTCAGTTAGAGAAAAATGACTTATTAGTATGCGAAGGTGGCGATATTGGCAGATCAGCTATATGGAATAATGAAGTAGAAAATTGTTACTACCAAAATCATTTGCATAGGTTGAGAGCAAAATCAGATGAAATTGACCCTGTGTTTATTCTGCAATGGTTGCAATATTCTTTTGTTTATAGTAATATTTATTTTGGGAGAGGGAACGTTACTACAATACCCAACCTTTCAAAATCTCGTTTATCAGAACTAATTATTCCACAACCTGAGCTCCCCGAACAGCGCAAAATCGCCCACGTATTAAGCAAAGTGCAAAAAGCCATCGAGCAGCAGGACAAGCTCATCCGCACCACCACCGAGCTGAAAAAAGCCCTAATGCAAAAACTCTTTACCGAAGGCATCAGAGGCGAATCCCAAAAAGAAACCGAAATCGGGTTGGTGCCGGAGAGTTGGGAGATGGTGAGGATAAATGAGGTTTTTAATATTCAACAAGGAAAGCAAGTTTCCAAAAGTAATAGGATAGGTGATAATCAAAAATCATTTTTAAGAACTGCTAACATTTTCTGGGGTAAAATTGATTTTAATGAACTTGATGAAATGCATTTTTCAATGAATGAAGAATCAAAATTCACCTTACTTAAAGATGATTTATTAGTATGTGAAGGTGGAGATGTAGGCAGAACTGCAATTTGTGGCAATGACTTTGAAGGAATTTACTATCAAAATCATTTGCACAGATTGCGCGCAATTACAGATAACATAATTCCAAGATATTTTATGTACTGGATGATGTATTTTGCTCAAGAAACCTCTTATGTAAAAGATGCAGGAAATAGGACCACTATTCCCAATCTTTCTAAATCACGATTAGGTAATTTACATATGCCATTGCCAAATATTCAAACTCAGAAAGAAATTACGGATGTATTTTTAAAGTTGGATGACAAAATAACATTCCAAGATAAGAAAAAACAAACCCTCAGTGCCCTATTCAAAACCCTGCTGCACGAGCTAATGACTGGGCAGCGCAGGGTGCATGATTTGGAGTTTTAGAAAATTGAATTTATTTGATACCACATGATTTCAGCACTATTTTGCCAAATCTGATATCAGTTATTTCACTGACTATCCATAACATATTGGGAAGTCAGTACAAGCCACTTGATTAAAACCATTTATATAATATTGCTTATATAAATTAATCACAATTTATTATTATTGAAAATAATTCTAAATTGTATATAATAAAGGTGGTATGGTATAATAATTCAATGTACAATATTTTCTAACCCAAAAGATAATTCTAATGCATTAACTCCAGTACGTTTCTATATAGATAAATATCATCCTTATCGTCATCGTACTAATCCAAAATTTAATTCGTTCTCAGGGCTCATCTTGGATGTCAAAGAACAAAAGTCAAATGGAATTATCTACTTTACGAAACACATTGGTTCCATTCTTTCATTTAACGAAGAATTTGTTATCTGCGTCATACCATCTCATGAATATGGAATTACTCCATCTGGGATACGAACTATCGCAAAAAACCTGTGTCATTTTCCAATTATTGACGGTACTTCTGTTATTAAGAGAATAAAAGAGATGCAAAAAAAAACTTCAGGAGGAATCCGTAATCGGAATACTGAAATAGAATCCCTTGGCATGGAAAATGAAAACATAGTTAAAGGAAAACAAGTTCTCCTTCTCGATGATGTAACAACATCTGGGACATCATTATATGCAGGAAAAGCTATTTTAGAAAAAGCAGGAGCTAAGCTAGTTGTCTTGTATGCCCTTGCCATTACCGAATCGGAGGAGTGAAAAGCCTATATTATGAACCCAATATCTATACTGGCGTTACAACAAACTTCTGGAATTGGAATAAAAACAGTTGAGAAGATTCTATCTTTTCCCGATATTCAAGAACCAGCCAGTCCATACGATCTAATTGAGTTAATTAAAATGGCAACTGTAAAGTATAACAAAATAACAATACCAGATATTAAGGATGCAACAATTGGTTGGAATAAAGCCCAAGAAATAATTAAACAGTCACAACAACATAACATTCAAATAATTTCAAAAGATAGTATCTATTATCCCAATTGTCTTTCAAAAATTTCTGACCCACCAGTATTGTTACACATAAAAGGGAACATTGAAATTTTGAAAAAAGATTGTATCGCAATTGTAGGTACAAGAAAACCTTCAGAATTTGGAAGAAATCAAGCAAAAGAAATCGGAGTAAATTTTGCAAAAGAGGGATATGTTGTTGTGAGTGGATTAGCAGAAGGTATAGATTCAGCGGCTCATATGGGGACATTAGAAGCTAATGGTCTAACTATAGCGGTTTTAGCACATGGATTAGATATGTTATATCCTGCAAAAAATAAGCAACTTGCAGAGACTATTCTTAATAATAATGGTGCTCTAATTTCAGAATATCCATTAGGTACACGAATTTTCCGTAATTATTTTGTAGATCGGGATAGAATTCAAAGTGGTTTATCTCTGGGTGTTTTTGTTATTGAAACTGGTATAAAGGGTGGTACTATGCATACGGTAAGATTTTGTGAGAAACAGAATCGAGTTCTTATTGTATTGCAGCATCCAAAAAATTTACTTAAGAAATCAAAACCATGTGGAAATACTCAATTGATTGCTGAAAATAGAGCTAATATTGTTTATGAAAATGAATTTAATACAAATTTTATAAAAGATACATTGAACAATAAAAAAGAAGAATTATTGGCATTAAAATCACCTAACCAAATAAGTCCAACAAATAAATTAGAAGGATTCGAACAATCAGAAATGATTGGTGCTGTAGACAAAATTTCGCAGATATCTTCATCCCAAATGAGTCCATCAATGTTAATTGATGGGAGCTTACAGCCAATAACCATAGATAAGAAGAAAACAAAAAATAGACAATATTTATTTAGTTGGAATGAAATCCCAGGAAACGATACTGGCACACTCATAAAATTTTTAAAAGACGATTGTGGAATTCCATGGGTGAAAGATGCAAAAATTGAAAAAATTGATAACGGTAATATCATAAGTATTTCTAATAAAAAAAATTTACTTTTACTCACACTTAATGATGATAAAAACGAAGCAATTCTAACTATTAATACAAAAGATGAATTCATTGTGAAGAAAGAGAATGATAATCTAAACATCTACTTAAATAAAACAGGTATAAATTCTAAGGATACGAAATATAAAGATTTGTTTTCTTTTGGAGTGGTAGAACAGTGAGATGTTTAATTTTGGATCTAGATCAGACACTTATAGAATCGCAATGCATCGAGCATTTAAGAAAATCTCGTCAGTGGTCTTTAGTATACCAAAAGATTTCTACCATATTGGCATATGAAGGAATTGATGAAGTCTTATCAATGGTAAAAAATAAGGGTATTAAAATTTCAATTGTAACATCAAGTCCTTCAAGTTATGCATTCCGAGTAGTTCGACATTTCGGATGGGAATTTGATGCAATGGTTTGTTATCATGACACAACCTTACATAAGCCCCATCCAGCGCCATTTATCGAAGTAGCAAGTCGGTTAAAAATTTCGGAAGGAGATTGCTGGGCAGTGGGAGATCATCCAAATGATATCATTGCAGCGAAAAAAGCAGGCATGTATTCTGTGGGTGCACTGTGGGGGTCTCTTGACAAAGAGTCATTGAAAAGAGAAAAACCAGATATAATATGTGAAACTATATCATCATTTTATAAAGTGTTGCATACTAATGTCTGAGATATCCTAATAAATTGAAAAAGAAAAATGCCATCGCTCAAACCAACAGAACATAAAAGCGTACAAGCCCGCATACTAAAATATGCAAAAGAAATCGGCTGGGCAGTGGTTTCACAAAGCGAAGCTGAGCACCGCAGAGGCTTTGATCGATCCGGCGCTTCACCCAGAGAAAGAGCCAAGCATGCTTCCCGGTTTTTCACTGATACCTTATTTGAAAAAGTAAAAGAGTTCAATCCAAAATTCAAAGACAGCAAAGAAGAACTCCTTCGCAAACTCGATCTGCCATTACCCACCATTGCAGGCAACAGAGATTTTTTACAACACCTTCAAGGTGAAAAAACGTTTTTCAGCAAAGAAGAAAACCGTGAGTTTAACCTTATTCTGATAAACTATAACGAGCCAGACAAAAACATCTATGAAGTAACTGAAGAATATTATCTCTTCAACGGACAATATGCCAACAGGGAAGACGTGGTTTTTCTCATTAATGGCATTCCGGTTCTGGTCATTGAATGCAAAAACGCCACCAAAGACGAAGCCATTGCAATTGGCATAGACCAGATCAGACGGTATCATCGTGAGACCCCGGAGTTTTTCGTTCCCCAGCAGATCTACACAGCAACAGAAAGTATTGGTTTTTCATATGGCGTGACCTGGAACACCATCAAAAGAAATATTTTCAACTGGAAAGAAGAGGAAATCGGCAATCTGGAAGCAAAAGTAAAATCATTTTTCAATCAGCAGAACATACTTGATTACCTGAAAAAGTTTATAATTTTTGCCGAACAGAACGAAGAGCTAAATAAATACATCTTACGCCAGCACCAGAAAACAGCAGTGGAAAAGGTAGTGGAACGGGCAATTGACCCGGACAAGACAAGGGGTTTAGTGTGGCATACTCAGGGAAGCGGTAAAACCTACACCATGATAAAAACTGCCGAGTTGTTGTTTAAAGCTCCCGAAGCAGAAAAGCCTACCATTCTTTTATTGATTGACCGCAATGAGCTGGAAGACCAGATGCTGAAAAACCTCGATTCTGTCGGTGCAAAAAATGTAGTACAAGCTGAGCACATCATAGATTTGCAGAAAATACTGAAAAATGATTACAGGGGAATAATCGTCAGCACGTTGCATAAATTCAGGGATATGCCTGCTGAAGTTAATACTCGTAAAAATATTTATGTCTTGATTGATGAAGCCCACCGTACCACAGGAAGCGATCTGGGTAATTATCTGATGGCTGCTGTCCCCAATGCCACCTTCATAGGTTTTACAGGCACACCCATTGACAAAACAGTTTACGGCAGAGGAACATTCAAAACCTTCGGCATAGAAGATAAATCAGGTTATCTGCATAAATATTCCATTGCAGAAAGTATTGAAGACGGTACAACCTTGCCCCTGTTTTATGGTGTGGCTCCAAATGAGCTGTTAGTACCAAAAGAAATTTTAGAAAAAGAGTTTCTCAACCTGGCGGAAGCTTATGGAGTAAACGACATTGAGGAATTGAATAAAATTCTGGAACGTGCCGTAAATACCCGTAACTTTTTGAAAGGACAGGAACGAGTGGAAAAGGTAGCTGAATATGTAGCAAAGCATTACACAGAAAATGTGGAGCCAATGGGTTACAAGGCATTTTTAGTTGGGGTTGACCGTCCGGCATGTGCCATGTATAAAAAAGCGTTGGATAAATTCCTGCCACCTGAATATTCAGAAGTAGTCTATACAGGCAACCACAACGATACAGAAGATTTAAAGAAATATCACATTGACAAGAAAAAGGAAAAGGAAATCCGAAAGAAGTTCACCAAAGTAGAAGAACCACCGAAAATCCTGATCATTACTGAAAAATTGTTAACTGGATTTGATGCGCCGATCTTATACGCCATGTATCTGGATAAACCCATGCGAGACCATACCCTTCTCCAAGCCATCGCAAGGGTAAACAGACCGTATGAAAACGAAGAAAAGGACATGGTAAAGCCACATGGTTTTGTGTTGGACTTTGTAGGCATATTTGAAAACCTTGAAAAAGCACTTGCATTTGACAGCGACGAAATAAATGCGATAGTAAAGGATATTCAACTGCTGAAACATTTGTTCAAGGCAAACATGGAAGAAAAGGTTCCTCCATACTTGCAACTTATAAAATATGGGTTTAACGACAAAGACACTGATAATCTCATTGCATACTTCAGGGATAAATCCAAACGAAAAGAATTTTTCAAATTATACAAAGAGGTGGAAATGCTATATGAAATCATTTCACCTGACAAATTCCTGAGACCTTACATTGATGATTATGCTACACTTTCTGCCATTTACAAAATCGTACGAAATGCTTACACAAAAAGAGTACAGGTTGACAGGGAATTTCAAAGAAAAACCAGTGAGCTGATCCAAGAAAAAATAGGCATGGAAAATTTGCAGCAAGCCTATGAATTCTTTGAGATTAACGAAAATACTATTCAAAAAATAAAAGAAAACCAAAGCAATTACAATACACGGGTAATCAACCTGGTTAAGAGTATTGAAAAAATTGCAGAGGATAATTCCGATGATCCATTTTTAGTTGGTTTGCTGGAAAGAGCCGCACAGGTAGAAGAACACTATGAAGACAGACAAATCAGCACACAGGAAGCATTAGAAGAAATTAAAAGGATTTGTGAAGATGACATACAACGGAAAAAGGAACAGGCAGAAAAAGGGTTTGATGGTTTAACATTCTTCATTTACCGTACACTTCTCGATAAAGATATCAAAAATGCAGATGAAATAACTAGGCAGATTAAAGCAGAATTTGTGAATAATCCGAATTGGAAAACAAGCGAAAAGGATTTGAGAGATTTAAGAAACGGAGCAACTTTCGCAGTGCTTAACGAAGAAGAGGATATTGACAAAGCTGCTACTATTGTAGAAGAATTATTTTATCACCTATTCAAAGCCTACAACTTATGATTATGAAATGGAACGATAAATTAGAATTCAAGGCAAGAGTAAAAGAGTTTGCCGGAAAAATGGATATTGAAGTAAAAGCACTTGCCGTCCGACCTATGAAAAACAAATGGGCTTCATGTTCGACAGATGGTAATTTGAATTTCAATAAAGAACTGCTTGAACTGGACAAAGAGATTGGCGAGTATGTAATTGTGCATGAACTGTTACATTTCAATATTCCCAATCATGGCAAACTTTGGAAAAGCCTAATGAGTGCTTACCTGGGCGACTATAAGAACATAGAAGAGAAATTGAATAAAATAACAAATGGAGATAAATAGAGACCGTTTCAATTCGTAATGGTGAATATTATAAAACCGCAGATAAACACAGATTTTCAGGCAGCGTATCCGCGTTTATCTGCGTTCATCTGCGGTTATTTTGATAGTCCCAACATGTAATGTAACGGTCTCGATAAATAGATAAAATTGATACAGTCTTCACTTCCTTCTCTCCAGCTAATGATTGTAATGTCAACTTAAATCTGGCGTGGGCTGACCTATAAATAAAGTTAAGTAATCCTGTTCCGTTAAGATATTAAAATTCATCACATATCAGGAGAACCAAGATGTACAGCCAGAAATGTATCCAGTGCAATGCAGAATATACCCCGCAGGAGATCGTTTATACCTGCCCGAAATGCGACGGCCTGCTTGAGATCGTCTATGACTGGTCAGACCTATCCATCAGCAGGAAGGACTTTGAAGGTATTCCTCTGTCTGTATGGAAATATAAAGCTCTCCTCCCTGTTGAGCGAGAACCAGTCTCAACCAACGAAGGTGGTACACCCCTGTATAAATGCAGCCCCCTGGCCCAAAAGATCGGCATCGATACCATGTATGTGAAACATGAGGGTCTTAATCCCACTGGCAGTTTCAAGGACAGGGGCATGACCGTCGGTGTATCAAAAGCACTTGAGTTGGGTATGAAGACAGTGGCATGTGCGTCCACTGGCAATACTTCGGCTTCCCTGGCTATCTACGGCGCCAAGGCCGGTATTCCTGTAGTGGTACTGCTTCCGGCAGGAAAAGTGGCCATGGGTAAGGTAGCTCAGGCAATGATGCACGGCGCCAAGGTACTGAGCATAAGGGGCAATTTTGACGATGCCCTGAAACTTGTCAGGGACCTGTGTGATAATGAGGGATTCTATTTATTGAATTCAGTAAACCCGTACAGGCTTGAGGGGCAAAAGACCATTGCTTTTGAGATCGCTGACCAGCTTGGATGGGAAGTGCCTGATAAATTGGTACTGCCGGTGGGTAATGCAGGTAATATCACTGCCATTTACAAGGGGTTCAGGGAGTTCTATGAACTGGGACTGACAGACCGTATCCCGAAGATGATAGGGATACAGGCCGAAGGGGCCTGCCCGGTAGTGAATGCATTCAAGCAGAACCAGAAGGACATTGTTCCTGTAACCAACCCCGAGACCATAGCAACCGCCATCAGGATAGGCGACCCTGTGAATGCGGTGAAGGCACTGCGTGCCATATACCAGTCTGGAGGGCTGGCCGAATCTGTATCTGATGACGAGATCGTGGCGGCACAAAAGGACCTGGCCCGGCTTGAGGGTATCGGTGTTGAGCCTGCCAGTGCATCTTCAGTGGCAGGTCTTAAGAAACTGCTGGATATGGGTGCGATCAAGTCTGATGAGACTGTGGTCTGCATTACCACAGGGCACCTGCTCAAGGACCCTGAGGAAGTCATGGATATGTGCGAGAGCCCGATAGTAGTTGATGCCACTGCCGAGTCTGTACGAAAGGCAGTGTTTTCATAGATGGAAAGGGCTCAATACATCCTTAGTTATATTCCACGTTCAAGGGCCTGAACGTCAGAAATAAATTCAAGAAAATGGAAATTTCAGGCAGGATTAACAGGATTGACAGGATACGATCCAATCCTGTATATCCTGTCAAAAGATTTGATTGAAACTAAGAAAATTACCTATATCGATATCGAAATGCGTTTCTAATTTCCTATACGTCAAGAAAAACTGACGTCAGGAAAACATCCCATTCAGCACCGGTCCAATACCAGCTAATTGAATCGAAAAAAAAGGAAAGGTGAGACCAGGGGTCTCACTTGACTATATCGTGCAGATTGAACTTGTATGGACCCAGGTTGCCGCCGAAATTGCCGGCAGTTATTTTCTTCATGCCTGGTATCTGTACTGCGGCCTTTATGCCTGCCAGCATTGCCTCTGAGATTACCTTCTCATCCAGTCCGTTGATGACAATCTCATAGATGCCATTTACATCAGCAGGTACATTGCTGCCTTCTACTTTATCCTTGACACTGGGCGAGAACTTCTCATTTGAAGTGGCCTTCATAAATGAGTAATTATTTGCACCGACCTTTGAACCGCTGGCAACAATGCCGCCCGGGAAGGGTGTAATTACGCCTTCAACTTCAGCGATGGCATCCACTGCAACTTCGGCTGCGGCCAGGGCAGCCATCTGGTTATCTGCCAGCATAAAGAAATTACCACCGGCAATGCCCTCCACGGCACCGATACTGTGCTCTGTGATAAAATCACCTTCCATCATCGGAATAGCGTATGATTTCCTGCCACCCACATCGAGTTCGGACTCTATTCCGTCCCCGAAGAATTTGAGCTTAAAGCCTGTATCAAATTGCTTCTCGGCATCTGGCAGCCCATTGAACATATGGGCAGTAGGTGCTGTAAGTACGCACTGTCCAAGCCTGTTCAGTAGTTGTTCATCCATGGCCTTGTACCCGAAAGTGCATATCTGTATGTACACACCAGGTCTGCCGTCAGGGGTTTCATCTCCACCCACAACTTTCTCGATTCCTGCTTCTGCCGGGCATGCGATCACTGATGTACCAAAACCTGTGGCTTCTCTGGCTGCCACAAGAGCCCATCGTTCTGTAGCTCCTGTTATCAATACCCTTGCGATCTTTATCGGAAAGGCTTCTGCATATGTATCTTCGATTTCTATACCATTTAATTCCATATATATCCCTACAAGTAACTGATTTTACCAATGCCTACATATAATCTTCGAAATTGTTCGGTTATGTATTTTATTCATATGGTTTAACAAAAAGCGTTTAAAGTCAGGTAATTATTATAAGCAGATATTCACTAACATAAGTATTATATACTAAACCGTATCTGTTTTTTGTAACTTTATGCCACAGAGGGCACAGAGAACACCGAGATGCTTTTTCCGCTCCAAACTCCCCACTCTGTGCTCTCTGTGAGCTTTGTGCAGTCATATAAAGTTCCAAATTATACTTGCGGAGTAGTATAGTAAGACTTAATGTTCATTGTATATCATGTGATTATTTTGCGGTAATAAATAAATATAGTGAGAAGATATTGTTTTCAAACATCTTGTCACCATAAATAGCGAAAGAGTAAGTTTTATTTGTTTGGTTTTTAACTATGGTGTTGTTATGATGGAAAAATAATTAATTATTTTGTCGTTATAACGTCAAATATATATTACAATATATGGCCATTACCATGACTGACAAAGAGCCTGCCGTTGAAATAATCCGAAGCGCCCGGCGTAAAAAAACGATCCAGGCAAGACAGGATGGAAATAAACTAAAGATCTATCTGCCTGCCGGATTAAGCAAACAGGAAGAGGCAAAGTGGATTGAAAAAATAAAAGCAAAGGTGGAGAAAAAAAGCTTAAAAAAAGAACTCAATGATGACCAATATCTCCAAAAGCGGTTCAGTGAGTTCAATGACAAGTATTTCGGCGGCCAGCTGAGTATAAATTCCATCAGGTACGTAACGAACCAAAATACCAGAAGTGGAAGCTGTACACCTGCAAGGGGCACCATCCGCATCTCCCACAAGCTGGCAGATATGCCGAAATGGGTACTGGATTATTTGATCATGCACGAGATGACACACCTGGTATATCCTGACCATTCCAAACGGTTCTGGAACAAGGTCAATGAATACCGGTATACAGAGCGTGCCCGGGGTTTTCTGATCTGCAGGGGTATGGAAGATAACAACGGGTCTGATAAGTGAAGCTGGCCATCTTTGATGGGGTGTCATCAAAACATTAAATAGTCAACCAGACAAATCAGGTGACTATGAACAACCACCCAACCCTTCTACTGACCGGTACTTCATCCGCCACCCTGAATAACAGGACTATAGTACTGGCAGTCACGGGCAGCATTGCCGCGGTACGCACCATCGAACTGGCAAGGGAACTTGTACGCCACGGTGCCACTGTCAGGGCGGTGATGAGCCAGGCCGCCCAGGGGATAATCCATCCCGATGCACTACATTACGCCACTGGCCACCCGGTCATGACAAGGATTACCGGCGCTGTGGAACATGTGGAGTACTGCGGCGAGGAAGGCACTGCCGACATGCTGCTGGTAGCGCCGTGTACTGCAAATACTATCAGCAAAATGGCACTTGGTATCGATGATACCCCGCCTACTACCTTCGCCACTACAGCCATGGGCAGCGGCATACCTATGCTTGTTGTACCTGCAATGCACGGTTCAATGTATAACCACCTGGCTGTAAAGGAAAACATTGAGAGACTAAAAGGCATGGGAGTACGGTTCATGGACCCGCTCATCGATGAAAAGACCGCCAAAATAGCAGCTAATGAGGATATATTACTGGAGGTGCAGCGAATACTGGGTGATAGCAGCCTGGATGGCAGGAAGGTGGTGATCACAGGCGGCGGGAATATGGAACGCATCGATGCCATCAGGGTGCTTACCAACCGCTCATCGGGCCGAACTGGTGTGGAACTGGCCAGGGAGGCATATCGCAGGGGTGCGGATGTGACATTGGTGCACCCCGGGCTGCAGGGGCTGTACGGCATAACTGAGGTAGAAGCGGTGTCAGCAAAGGACATGACCCGCAGCGTGCTGGATGAGATCAAAAAGGGCTGCGACCTTTTCATTAGTTCTGCGGCAATTTCAGATTATACTGTTGAGCCTGTGGACCATAAGATCAAGTCAGGCCAGGAAGCACTCACCCTAACTTTTAGACCTGCTCCTAAATTGATGCAAAAGGTCAGGGAAAAGTATCCTGGCCTGGATATTATCGGTTTCAAGGCCGAAGCCAATGTGGACAAGAACGGGCTTATTGCAAGCGCAAAGGAATTGATGGCAAAGTATGGTCTTTCAATGGTAGTGGCCAATGATGTGGGAAAGGGTGGAATGGGAACCAGAGATAATACTGTCCATATCCTGGATAGCTCAGGCGGTGAGACAGGTCCGGTAACCGGGGATAAACAGGTCATTGCAAGGGCTGTTCTTGACAGGTTCACAGAGGTAAATGGATGACTGTAACGGCATTTGCGCCGGCTCACATCACTGGTTTTTTTGCAACAATGCCAGACCCGGACCCTGTTAAGGCCGGCTCGGTTGGCTGTGGGCTGTGTCTTGAAACAGGAGTGACGGCAAGAGTAACAACCGGTACAACCAGTACAACCAGTGCAACCAGTACAACCAGTACAACCAATACAACCAATACAGCCGATACAACAGGTAAATCAGGTACACCCGGTATAACCGGTTCAGGGGCGCTTATAAGGCTAAATGGTAAGCAGATAGACCTGCCCACTGTTGGGTATGTGGTCAGATCAATGCTTGGTACCGGGCATTCCAGGCTGGTCGTTGACCTTGCGGCAGATGTTCCCCTGGGTTTTGGTTTCGGGTTGAGCGGTGCGGCTGCCCTGGCAACTGCCCTGGCACTAAATACTGACCTGGGGCAGGGCCTTACTATGGAACAGGCGGCTGCCGTGGCTCATTCTGTGGAAGTGGTGAACAGGACAGGGATGGGGGATGTGGCAGGACAGTATATCGGCGGGCTGGTTATCAGGACAGCAGCAGGGGCACCCGGGGTTGGTGCGGTCGAAAAAGTGCCAGTAGATGCCATGAAAGTGTCATGGGTCTGCCTGGGTGGGATATCGACCTCATCGGTGCTGGAAGATGAGAAAACCATGGAGAGGATCAATATACTGGGCCAACGGGCATTGAAAGCACTGCTCAAACGGCCAGGGCTTGAATATTTTATATCCCTTTCAAGAGATTTTGCCTTTGATACAGGACTTGTCAGTTCAAGAGCTGCAGATGCCATTGAAGCGGTGGAAGCCGCAGGCGGGCTGGCCTGTATGGCCATGCTGGGGGATACCGTATTTGCGCTGGGGGACGGTAGTGCTCTAATGGAATTCGGGCCAGTCGGCAGCAGCAGGATAGGAACCACGGGTGCACATAATCTTTAAACAGTATACAGTATACAGAGTTCATGATGACCCCTTGACAAGCGATAAATTAAATAATCCCACTAACAATACAGACCTCTTAATTATCATTAATAATATAGGTGTAATACTATGGATAATAAAGATAATAAGGATAAATCAAGGATCAGGACAAGGGCCAAACGTTATATCAAGCAGTTGATTCATAATTTCCGGTTTACATACGAGGACATGAGCAAGAGTACTGGCATCGAAATTAACAGATTGAAGGCCATCAATAAAAAGGAACAACCTACTTTTGAAGAGTACATGGCCTTAAAGAAAATAGCTATAGAGTTATCAGATGAACGAGGCCAGGATTCGGCAGATTAATTTTTCCCTGCCTTATTTTTCAAGGTAAAATACCATCTGGATAAGGCCCACCAGAAATCCCAGGACACCGCCAATAATGGTGATGTATCCCAGTTCTTTTGAGGATACCCTGAGTACTATATTCTCCAGTTGGTCAAGGTCATAGGATTCTATGTTCTTCACTATAATATCCTTGAAGTCCACGTTCCTTTCGATCTCATGAATGAACTCACTGATCAGTTCGTCTTTATTGGCATTGACTGACTTCTTGACCCTGGAGTGCAGGTAAGCATTGATCGTAGTATTTATCTTGCCAAGTATCTCGCTTTTTCCATTGTACTCGGATGATTCAAAAAAACCGTCCACCATCTTATCTATCCCTGGCCCCAGGTCAAGTGCTTCCAGCACCTTGGTAAGGTCTTTCATTGAGATCAGTTCATCCTCTACCGTGGCTGCAATGCTTTTTGAAATATCGTTCCTGCGCTTCGGGAGCAGACCCTGTATCTTGAAGGGTCCGATGCCTATGGGCTTGTGGGGCCGAAATAGCATCTTTACTGCGATATAATTGGTTGAGTATCCTATCAGGCACCCGATGACAGGGAAAAGGTAGGGGGTGTACTCCATATTAGTAGATATATGCCGGAATATAATTTAATGTTGGTGTAAGTCTGCCAGGGGTTTCTAGGGGTTTCTTAGTGTTCAGCGGTCCGTATCACTTGCATCGCTGTTGATGTCAATTACGGTAAAAAATTGCAGATCGACTACGAAGCGAAGTCCGAAGTCAATAACGTTCTTATCCTTGATTGGGACATATATATTTATTTACCGGTGAATCACTTTTACATTAACCTGAAAAAAGAATAATAGGAAATAAAATGCGTCTGATATATGAACAACTGCTGTCTGTACTTGGACACCAGCACTGGTGGCCGGCCGATACACCCTTTGAAGTGGTAGTCGGAGCACTACTGACCCAGCAGACCCGGTGGAGTAATGTAGAACAGGCCATCTCGAACCTGAGATCTTATTCCCTGCTGGACCCAGACAGGCTTGCCTGTGCAGATACCCTAAAACTCGAAGAACTGATCAGGTGTACAGGCTTCTACCGCCAGAAAGCCAGGCGGCTCAAGAACCTGGCCCGATATTTTTCCTTGCATGGTGATGCCATGTACGACAGGCCGGTGGAAGACCTGCGAAAGGACCTGCTTGAACTTGATGGTGTGGGGGAGGAGACTGCTGACAGCATTATACTTTATGCTATTAACAAGCCCAAGTTCGTGATCGATGCCTATACCCGCAGGATACTGGGATGCCTGGGTTTAAGCGGCAGCTACCGTTCGCTCCAGGAGATGTTTGAGTCGGAACTTAAACATGATACTGAGATGTTCAAAGAATACCATGCCCTGATAGTGGAATATGGTAAACAGTATTGCGGGAAGAACAGATGTGATGAATGTGTGCTTGTGGAAAAATAATACTCTGCCGCTGTTGGTCTGATAAATTAATAACCAGCGATATTATCCATATCCGTATGCCACGAAATCACATTCGTCCTGTGTACGATCAAAACCCTGTGAACCCAGCTTGTACTGACTGGACATGGTGTTTCAGTTAATGGAAATATGTCTTAACCGGTGCCGTAAATTCTTTTCATGTCCGGTCTCTCGGTCGTATAATAATGAACCCAGATGTAAACCTGGCTAAATAAAGCTACTAGCAGCGCTGCCCCTGATGAATACAACAGTCCGGGTATCAACAGTATTGCTATTCCGAAAATATACATTGGATTCTTGAAATACTTGAAGATCCCTTTCTTTACCAATGGTTTATTTCTGTAGGACATATCAAAGTGGTCTATCCCCACAGCACGACTGTAGGGAAAAAACCTGCCAATAGAATAAAATAGATACACGGCCGGCAGTGTGACTGCCAGTGCCATGATGTTCAATATGAACTGGTCCACAGACAGGGTGTTCCTGCTGGAAATTGCCAGTAGTATTACGAAAATTATCCTTAATATTGCAAGTATGAAAAAACCAGTTGAATAATAGGTAAATCCGTTCCAGCCAAATAACCTGGTGATAAGTGAATAATGCAGTTGTACCCGCCAGCAGAACAAAACATAGACCTGATGCAATACGGCAATGGCGATGGCAAGCATGAACCATGTTACAGTATCGATACCAAGAATTTGCCCATCCATGAATCTGCCGGTCTTGACAACAATATATATTCCTGCCAGGAGAACCGCTAATATAACCAGGTGTATATGTTGTCTTTCTAACAGTAATCCAATGTTTTTCATTGTAGAATAGTATTTTACGAAACATATAAAACTTTTGGGACTGCACAATAAGACCTTCAATGAACTATGGCCCGGTTATCCTCTTACATACCACAAGTATGAACATGCACCATGCATCAACGATACCGATACCGATACCGATACCGATACCGATACCGATACCGATTTCGCTATCGCTCAAATTCAACAAAAACAGTGGCAGCAAAAAGAATGAGAAAATATAATTACTAAGAAATGCAGTAATCTTAAAGAGATAGGTATGAACTTGAATATAAATGACATCACTGTGGATGATACCTACTGCGAAGCCTTCAGCGGCGTATTTACCAGATTTATCATCACTGCCGGTGACAAGAAGCGACTTAAACGTGCTGCTTACCTCTCCACTGCCCTGCCGTCTACCGTATTCGGGAAATCCGAGGGCGGTATAGAAGCCTGGCTTGACCCTACCGGAACACCTGATGGCAGGATAGGGGCTGTTGTGCAGATATGGGTGAACGATATCAAGGACTCTGACCGGATACTGGCCTCGGAACTGGGCTGGCGGATCAGACAGGGTATCCTTGTTGTGCCCACTACGTCAGTGTTCAATGCCCTGGAATCCGGGACTTCCATTGATATGATGGCACCGGTGGGATACTGTGCTGACGGCTACCAGGTCGAAGAAGAACGGTACGGCAGGCCGGCCATCGTGCTCCCGCTTATGATGGGGGAGTTCATAATCGAGCGGCATCTCGGCATGGCAAGGGGTGTTATGGGTGGAAATGTATGGTTCTTTTGCGATTCAATTGATTCAGCCCTGGAAGCAGGGGACAGGGCAGTGGAAGCTGTGGATGGAGTGGAAGGTGCGGTATCGACCTTTGATATCTGCTCTGCCGGTTCCAAGCCAGTCTATCCCGGGCAGGCACATCCCGAGGTCGGACCAAGTACCAACCATCCTTACTGCCCCACGCTGAAGGGGAAGATCCCGGATTTTGCAGTGCCGGATGGCATAGAGTCCATACCTGAGATCGTGATCAACGGTGTTGATGAAAAGGCTGTGGGAAATGCCATGAAAGCAGCTATGTATGCAGCATCCGGGGTACAGGGTGTAAAACGTATCTCTGCTGGCAATTATGATGGAAAACTAGGGAAATTCCGGATATACCTTAAAGACCTGTTATAGCCGCATCCAGCTGGTCCATATAGGGTAATCCGCCGCGTGCACCGCGTTTTGTTATTTTAATTGATGCAGTGATGTTCCCAATCAAGGCGCAGGTCACTATGTCCATACCATGCAACATGCCATAGATGAAACCGGCATTGAATGCATCACCGGCACCTGTAGTGTCTACCACATTCACATTTTGCGCAGGGATATGCCATTTTATTCTCCCGTCTGCAACATAGCATCCATCTGCTCCCAGCTTGACTGCGACCCATTGTGCCCCGGCATCGATGAGCATACTGGCACCTTCCTGAATATCCTCACATCCGGTCATGAGCTTTAGTTCATTGTCGCTGGGCAGTACTACCCTGGCCCGGCTTATGAATTCCATTAATGCTTCCATGCCCCGCTCGGCATATAGTGTGCCAGGGTCCAGGCTTATGTCTGCAGTAGTACTGGCTGCAACATGCTTCTGGGTCTTAAAGGACGTGTCGGAATTCCTGCATACAAAGGAGGTCATGTGGATGAGGGCGGCACTGTCGACCTGGTCCATATCTACATCTGCTGTGGAAATGGTGTCATTCACACCTGGGTCTACAAGTATACCCCTATCTCCACTGCAGTCTACCATGATGAGGCATTCACCGCTCCTGTCATTCTGGTTATTGGTAACACTGACACTTGTTGTGTCCACAACTTCTGATGACAGGTCGTCAAGTAATATCCTGCCACCTTCATCTCCAGCTACTTTTCCTATGTAGCCGGTTTCGGTGCCCAGTCTGGACAGACCTACAATGGTGTTGGCTGCTGACCCGCCTGGGTGGTTTTCTGTGGAACTGATAAAACCTTCTTCATCGGGCCTGACAATCCTGTCTACATAGTATATCCTGTCAAGGTTCAGTGCTCCGAAACCCAGTACTGTGGTGTGGGTAGGGGGGGTTTTATTTTGGGGTGGTTGTGGTTGTTTGGTCATGGTTTGATGAAGTCACTACACTAGGAAAAAATTCAGAATCGTAATGATTAAGGTTTAAAAGTTAAAATACTATTAATTATTTGGCCGTTGCCACATAATTGAGACGCGATTATTTAATTTATGAAGAAAGTTAGGACCAAGAGTAACATGTAATCTTGATAGGAATCCCTTCGATTCTAGTCCATTCAGATTCATCTCTATTCCATTCCTTGTCAAACTCATCTTTAATAATTGAATCTACCTCCATCAATACAATATCATGTTTTGTGTTTCCCAAAGCTGAAGACTTCAAATCGGTTCCAAAATCGATTATTACATTATTTGAAAAAACCCTCCTTTTGTGGATTATTGCTCTATCTCTTTCAGAAAATTCCTGTGATTCATCCGATGAACTAGAATTTACTCTAACCATTTTCACTTCAAGTTTAGGATTAACTTTCCCTAATTTTGAAGCTCTTTTCATGAATTCACTTTGATTTTGAATTTCAGACGTAATCAATTTAATTTTACATGCTCTGGGGAGATTATTTAAATAGCTCAATGTAGTTTCATCGATATAATTCAACCAACAGAAAACATCACCTTCAATATTTTCTAAGAATTGTTTAATAATCTGTTCAGCTTTTAGTTTTTGACCTACACCTATAGACTCTTGCTGAAGAATTTTCTTACCATTTTCAATATCATTTTTAAATTTCAGCGGTTTTTGTTTTTCTTGAATATTGAGCATAGGAATCAAAATCTTATTAAAAAATTCAACAATTATTTTTTCAACATTATTATAAGAATTTACTAACTCTTGTGAGGAAGGTTCGGTTGATTTATCAACAAGAATTATTTTACTCATGAGTCTCAATTGTTTCAACTCATCGAAAGTATCGAGATAAATGCCGAAATGTGGTTGAGCTTTTTCTAGGGCAAAGAAATAAATATTACCCCACATTTCACGTCTAGCTTTAAAAGATAACTCTTCTTGAAAGTAAGATGCAGAGGAGAAAGTAAAAGCTTCAAGAAATCTAAATAAAGTTTCGTTTATACGTCGATAAACTTCTGGTTTTGCTGTTTCTTCCCAATCAATATTTCGTAATTCTAAGTAATTCCGTTGAGATGTCTGAATTCTCTGTCGAATTATCTGCCTAAGCGAGTCAGCAATAATCTCCTCCTTAGAGCCATCTTGTTTTATGTTCGATACAGTATTGAAATCTGCATTTTTTATTTCTTTCAGCAAAACATCGAAAATATTAAGAATTCTATCTGGTTCAACTTTCTCTTCACCCAAGCTAATTTCTTCCAACTTAGAGTCAGTAAACCATCCTATAAAATCTGTTAGAGTTATATGTTTCTCTTCCAGTTTGTTAAAGAAAATACTTATCTCAGGTGCAACTATTTGTTCTCTCATTTCGTTGTGCAATAGTAATTTTTGATCTGTAAGTAAAGGAATGAAAAATTCTTCTATTTTATATAATCCTTGTTTTTTGTGAATTTTTCTTAGTAAATCGAGAGCATTTTTATGGTGGACTGAACTTTTATTAAGAGTGGAATATAATTGTGTTAATCTTTCAGAAGCCACTTTGCATGTTCCATCTTCACCAACTAAACGATAGTAGATATCTGAGCAATCTCGACGTTTAAATCTATTTGAATTAAAAAGATTGATAGTTACTCTTTTTTCCTCCAGCTTGTAAGCCTTTTGAAGAGTATCTTTTACTTTTGTAATTATGTACCGTGTTATGCCCTTTTCAGATACTGTAATTTCATGAATCACATCTATATCTAAAGGGTTTTGAAAATTTTGATTTGCCTCAGATTCAAACCTGTAATTTAACAGTTCAATTGCCTCGGTTTGTTTGAGAGGTTCCAACATAATAACATCCGAAAGATAGCTAAATTCTTCATCAATTCGATCTCCAGTGAACATTTTTTCATAAAGATCAAATTTGCCTGTAATAAAAATCATCCCACCTAAACGAGTGAACATCTCAAGAAGAGTTTGTGAATGTGATGATTTAAGAAATTTTAATGCATATTCAATAGGGTCCTTGTCAATCTGGTCGATTAATAAAATAACCTTATAATTTTCACTTTCACATAATCTTAGAAATATTATGTGCTGTCATCCTCAGTGTAGGAAAAGTTGGAAATTCTGTAGGATCTGGGAAAATTTCATCATTATAAATTTCTAATCCGCAATTTTTCATCGTTTTGTCAAAAAAATCACTGTGATGCACCCATACTTTGTTTTTATTCAAATGAATAAATGAAAGTAATTTATGAATAAATTGGAAAAGTATATCCTCCCCCATAAAAATTTCTGGTGACACATTGTTGGGGTTTCGAAATGATATTTCGATTGGTATTGGAATTATAAAATCAAAGTTTTTAGCCTCTTTTTCTATATAATAGAGTGTAGTAGTTTTTCCAAGCCCCCTCTCTCCAATTAATAATTTCACAAATGGATTCGAAACATCTAACTGTCTTATTATTGGGTCAACTTTATTTTGAATGTCAGAAGTCTTGTAAAACAATTGTTCTTGATTGGCGCTTGTAATTGGACTAGTACTAAAAGGATCATTTTTTAGGTTGAACCAATTGAAACCGTCAAATTAGAATGTAATCTGGCGTTTCTAATTTGATTGGCGATAATAATCACTGCAAAGTATAAATAAAAATCACAAAACATATTAAATATATTATAATAACAGATAAT
>JAUWRA010000142.1 GCA_030610815.1 Methanosarcinales archaeon | reverse complement strand
TCGATAACTGAATTAGTTGATGGGTTGGTGCCTGGACTGCTACTTGATCCCAACCTGGTGCCGATATAGTTTCAACATAGTGCCAGTCATGGCATCAAGTTTACCAACTGGATGCCTATTTAATATGGACTTAGTGCCAATGTTAATACTTGGTGCCGCTTCGAGAAGTTTTTCAAAAGAGGAAAGGGACAATGTGCTCATTCTTCGCTTCACTCAGCTTCTTTGGATAAGAATTCCTTACCTTTAGCCGTCAGGCAGTATCTCTGCTTGCTGTTGCGGGGTTTGTCTGGGATTGTCATCTCAATATAATCGGGTTCCAGAAGGTTCCTGACCTGCTTATGAAGTTCCCCGGACACGGTCTTTTGACCCAATCCAAGGGTAAGTTCAGCTTTGCTTGCTTCACCTCTGGTCAGGAGAATGAGTACTTTAGCCGTGACTCGACTTCAGCCGTGATGGGGACGGTTGTTTCAATTTCAATGGGTTCCGCCAGATAGATGATGAACATCACTCGCATCCCCACTTCAATTATCTCCGGTTGAGGAAGACCGAGAGCCTCTGCTTCCTTGAACATGCAGACAATAACATGGTTGCGTATCTTGGATATACTTCGTCTTTCATCGATCAATTCCTACAAGCAGCCTGATGTGTCAATGGCGAATTCTATTGGTACATGTGGTGGATTTTCTCCGATGATGTGAGGGAGTTCAGGTTGAATAGGTTATTCTTGCTGTACATAATATGGATTTTTCTTTTTAATATGTATTTCTATTTATTCCAAATAGGTTATATAAATACTGCAATTAATTCCAAAAAGCTAAATACTAATAATGCAATTAATTCAATAAGAAATTACCTGCAAATGGAGGAGAATATTGAAACAATATATTATGATGAGGTGCCAAAACTGCGGCCATTCAGTCAAGAGTTCGGTGGACACTGTAAGGACAAGATGCTCGAAGTGTGGTAAATCCAAATTTATTCAGGTTAATGCAATTGAAGATTTTGTCATTTCTGATGTAGAATTGTTGAATAATAGGGTCACTGCCCTTGAAAATCTCATAAAGAACAATATTCAATCGCCCAGTGTTGGCGAACCCACTCACATCCAGACACCAAAACCAGAGTTAAAAACTGAAGTGATGCAGGAGTCTAAATCTACATCCCCACCTTACACCACATCCCAGGATTCTACTCCAGGTATTGAAGTGAACCCTGGATCAGAATCAGTGATTAGGATTAAAGTGATTGGAAAGTATGATGAAGAAATTGTTGAGGAATTCAAACTTCTTAAGACGAGAATAGATACTCTGGAGAGGCAAAATAAAGACATGAATGAAATGATTGTGTCGAATAATGAACATCATGAATATATGAAGACTGAAATTTCTAATGCAATAAATGATCACATTTGGTGGATTGAAACCTTCAAGGAATTGTTTTCATTACTCTCCAATCTGTACGATCCGAAAAAAGGAAAAATAAATATCTTAAAAAAAGATGATCCCTTCTGGATCCCTTGGAACAGAGCTCTGGATCGTGAAATAAAACATAACTTTTTCAAAAATCCACATGAGAAATAACAATCTTTCTTATTCGGCGAGGGGGAGGCCGTAAGGCCTCTTCTTTACTCTACTGGAGCTCCTTGTTTTATCTAACATAAAAGCAATACCTTCCCGGAATGACCACAGTCGTATTCACAGAGAAGAACAAAGCCGCAGCCCAGATCGCAAAAATCCTGAGCAGCGACAGTGTCAGCCGCATATCTGTTGAAGGTGTCCAGGTCTACGATTTTAAGAAAAATGGCAGGCAGTGGCGGGTGATGGGGCTTGCCGGTCACATCATGAGATACGACTACCCGGAAGAATACCACAACTGGCATGCAGTTGACCCGAAAGTGCTCCTTGATACCGCGCCTGTCAAGTCTGTGACAAAACAATCCTATGCAAATGCCATCACGCGCCTTGCCAGCAGCGCGGATGAGATCATCCTTGCATGCGATTTTGATCGGGAAGGAGAGAACATCGGTTTTGAAGCCAGATCCATTGCAGAGAAGGTATCAAAAGCACCGGTGAAACGCGCGCGGTTCTCATCCCTCTCTACAGGTGAAATAAACAGGGCATTCGAGGAACCGGTCGCTCCTGATGAGAATATGGCAATGGCAGCAGAAGCGCGCCAGATACTAGATTTAAAGATGGGAGCGGCGTTTACCAGATACGTAACCCTATCGGTACGCGAGCGCGTCCGCACAAAAGGCGTCCTCTCGATCGGACCGTGCCAGACCCCAACCTGCGGGTTCGTGTACGAACGCGAGCGTGCGATACGCAATTTCAAATCAAAGGATTTCTGGAAAATAGAAGCACTTTTTAGCACGCATGGTTCTGATTTTACAGGATTGCACCGCGGAGGGCACATACAGGATAAAGCGAAAGCAAATGCTGTGTTTTCCAGGATCAAGGACTGCAAGGTGGCAACGATCACAAAGAAGACTGTAAAAGAAGCAGCCACTAATCCGCCGTATCCGTTGAACACGACCGAATTCCTAAAGCGCGCATCAAATTTTTTGGGAATGAGTCCCGAACAGTCCCTTGAGATCGCAGAGCAACTGTACCTATCAGGATTTATCAGTTATCCAAGAACAGAGACCAACAGGTACGCCGACGATTTTGAGTTTAAGCCAATACTCATAAGTTTTACAAAAGGAGTGTATGCAGAATATGCACTTTCCATCCTTTCAAGGGAAATTATATCCAAAAACGGAAAAAGGGATGGACATGACCACCCACCCATTCACCCAATACATTATGTATCAAAGACAGATATTGAAAAATCGATCGGACTGTCGAATGCATGGAAGATCTACGACCTCATAGTCCGCCATTTCCTTGCAAACCTCATGCAGCCTGCATTATTTGAGAAGACCCGCCTTGAAATAACAGTAAAGGATGAGATATTCGATTCAACTGGTTCGGTACAAAAAGACGCTGGCTGGCTTCGAGTGTACCCGTTCGAGACGAAAAACGATAAACTCCTGCCACTTGTAGAAGAAAGTCAGAACGTTGACATAAAGAGGATCACAAATACAAAATCCAGGACATCCCCCCCGAAAAAGTTGACCGAAGCCGAACTGCTCACACTGATGGATAAGCACGGCATTGGCACTAAAGCGACCGCACCCTCGCATATCGCGACAAACAAAAAGCGTGGTTATTTTGAGACAAAAGGCAAGTCAGTCTTCATTCTTGAGACAGGTTTTACACTCATGGATGCCCTGAACAACTCAGTCCCGATACTTGTCAAACCCGACATACGTGCCCGTATTGAATCACTGATACAGGAAGTGGAAAATGGTGAAAAGGATTTTAAAGCATCGCTTGTTGAGGGCACGACACTGATCAAGGAGATGTACTCACAACTAACATCAAACAAGAATGAACTTGTATCCCAGCTTGCAGGCACGATCCGGGATGAAACCGTTGTTGTTGACAAAAAGAACTATGTAGGAGAGTGCCCAAAATGCCAACAGGTGCTTCGGATGATCACGACAGACAAAGGACGATTTGTCGGATGCACCGGATACCCGCAGTGTAAGAACACATACTCCCTGCCAAAGGCAGGTGCCATTAACATTTTGCAAAGCCGCAAGTGCAAAAAGGGCGGTGTTGCCGTCGCTAAGGTTGGGAACAAATATCACTGGGCAGTGGGTATCGGTCCGTGCTTCAACTGTGATATGGAGAAGGAATGTTTTCCGCATGAAATTATAGGAGCGTGCCCGAAATGTGATGGGGACATGTTCCTGATAAACATTACTTCAAAGAACACGCGCTTTCTCGGATGCACTAAACGCTGCGGGCACACCCAGTCATTGCCAAAGAATGGGCGGCTGACCATACTCAAGAAAGTGTGTGAGAAGTGTGGCTGGCGAATGATACGTGTAAAAGAGCTGGATAAGGATGCGCGTGAGTTCTGCGCAAACAGGGTGTGTGCGCAAAGTTCAAGACAGGGAAGCAGAAAGCAGGATTGATGAAAGCCTACTCTTAATCCCCATTTGTAGTTCAAACCTCGATGACTTAGAACGTTTCAAAGTCTGTATGACAACTATTGTTGACTTACATGAGAATTCGCATTTTAAGTAAACTTTCGTTGACTTAAAATCTACTTTCCGCAACTTTCAAATTGCTAAAGTCCGAATTTATTCCGCCCTTGTTATTCATCCTGGGAGTATTCTTCAAGTGGCACTCCAGCCAACCTAAGTACTTCAACCTGTTTAGCCAAGAGCTCGGTCTGGAATGTTTGTACCAATGTACTCCGGGACCATAACCGATGAAATTCGATGTTATCAAAAAGAGACAATAACCTGGAAGTGGTTGGTGATTCGCAGTCTCGGTCTTCAGGATAGATAGAAATGCTCCCCAATCCATTTTTCTTCATTCCCATGCGAACCTCTCTTTCAATAAGAGCCTGTATAAGCATGGCGAGAAAGAATACGAAGAGCAACCCTTCGATTCGTGTAACGCTTTTCAACAATACAGGAGCAACTTTATAGACGGTCTTCAACTGTTCGTGCCTTTTTTCCAACCAGGGCTGATACTTGTACTTGTCCAGTATCTCAACCAACGAAAGATCCTCACAATTTGTTATCAGCGGAAACATACCATCACTTCGTGCATCGAAGTCGATATTCTCTTTCCTGGGACTCCAGGTCACGTGGAATCTCTTTTTTACAACACGCTTATATTTTGTTTTGGAGTTTGGACGCCCCCGCTTCTCCTGCTTGAAAATATTTTCCTTTTCTTCAAGTATCTCGTAATCCACCCATCGATGTGCAAACTCACCAAGAGCTTTATCTGCAACATCAATTACTGCATCTCGTGACCGTAACCGGGTTCGTGGGTTTCTAAGTCGTGTTTCAAGTTGTTCCAGTTTCAACACAGCCTTCTCAATTAGAGACTGACGAGAATGTTTATCCTTTTCTTCCTTCAGTGGATCCCATGTCCATACGATACGAAAACCTTCTGATGACAAAATTGGGGATTCAACCATTTTCATCATGCCAGGTTGTCCTACGTCATTCAGGTCCTGATGCCTTTCAACATCTTCCCATGCAACTTTATGATTTTGAATGTATTCCCTGAACCAACCATCCTCTCGTCTGCTTCGGGGTAATACTGTTATGAACCGACCTTCATTGTCACGTATATACTTCATGTTCTTTCCAGTGCATAACTTGGAATCTGCAACATATATGAAATCAGATCGTCCCACAAGTTTCCTGAGAATGTCCCAAGCTTCCATGTATGTCGGGCTTTCACCGGTATTTCCATCACATGCTTTGTAATGGATTGGAACGGCACCATCTGCAGTTACTGTCAGGAACCACATCAGTTGCTTGAGGTCAGGTCGATGATCCTTGTTGTGACCATATGTGATGTTCAAGGATTCCTTCCCTCGTTTTCTCTCACCTGTTGCTTCCTTGTGGATGCCGGAGAAGGTTATGGTGGTGGAATCATTATGGAACTGAGATAGGTCCAGATTGAACTCCTTGATGGCCCGAACAACAACTTCGGTCAATAGAGATGCCCGATCTGCATCGAACAGCATGTCAAGGTCCCGACCTACTCTGTCATCATTGAGCGAGGTTATTTGATCTGAATCCAGACCAAGAAGTTTAGGTTGATACCTGGATGCCCATTCCTGCATATCGTATATCGGTGTTCGATTAAGGATGATGTTGCGAAGTAGGACTCCTATACTCTGTGAAGGGCTTATTTTTCGAGTGTTGGCTGTATTGAGATAACGTTCGAGAATATCGTCAAGACCTATCCTTTTTGTGAAATGGTTCACAATGGGAAGTGGACCAATCATTTGTGTTTCAAGTCTGAACTGTTCGATTTCGCTCACATATGATATATAAACCTACCAGTATATATACTGGTAGGTTCATCGTGTTTATGTAGAGGACGATTTCAATGACAGATGTATCTGACCCAGTTCCTGACATTGACGAATACCTTCGTCAGTTCGAGGCTTATCGTAATGAGCTTGATAAGATCGGGTTCATTCTTACAGGTAGTGTAACAAAACGGTTCATGCGTTGTGGTACTGTTGGTTGCAAATGCCAGACCGATCCTAACGCCCTTCACGGTCCATACTACGAATGGACACGAAAGGTTAGGGGAAAAACGGTATCAGTAAGGTTGAAGAAAAAAGAGGCAGAACAGTTAATGGAATGGATCGAGAACAAACGACGTTTCTATGAGATTATCTCGAAGATGGAAAAAATCACTCTTGAGGCCGCGAATTTAATTCGAGTTTAAGCTTTTTCAAAACTGCGGAAAGTAGG
>JAUWRA010000010.1 GCA_030610815.1 Methanosarcinales archaeon | reverse complement strand
CGTTATCTGAGAGTTCCAATACATACCAGCCCTGTAAATCGATAAATACAACATTATATAATTCAATTCCTTGTATTATTAAAGTTGGTGAAAAGGAACATGGAAATTCTGCTTCATATCTGCTGTGCCCCCTGTGCCACCTATACGGTAAAGGCGTTAAGGTCTGATGGCTTTGATCCGGTTGGCTATTTCTATAATCCAAATATCCATCCGTTCACAGAGTACAGACGCAGGTTTGAAACTTTGCAGCAGTATGCAGGGGCTGTGGAACTGGATGTGGTGTACAAGGACGAATACATGCTTGAGGATTTTATCAGGCAGGCTCTTGGGGTCGATGACAGGTGCGGTCTGTGTTATTCCCTGCGGCTTAAGGAGGCTGCCAGGCAGGCATCGGATATGGGTATCTCGAGGTTCACTACGACGCTGCTGATATCCCCTTACCAGAAACATGAGATGATAAGGGACATTGCCAGCGGTCTTGCATCTGAATATGGTGTAGAGTTCTATTACCAGGATTTCCGTGAAGGATACAGGGAGACTTTCCAGTTATGCCGCGACCTGGGACTGTACCGTCAGGCGTACTGCGGCTGCATATTCAGTGAAAAGGAGAGATATTATCGTAAGCTTGTGGATGAGTGAGATGTTATCTGAATAGTGTATATGAAAGTTTTTGACAGTCTGGTATTAGTGTGTTTATCATGCGGGGTGCCGTTTGCCTGGCTATTTGTGTTAGTGGGGGCCAGCCTTTAAGGGATGTCAAGGTAGTTTTTGCAGTTGGAGGGCGGTATATCGGTGACTCTCGTCAGATCGCGAGAATTGATTCAGAGGTCGGGTTGGATGTGTAGTAGAGAGGATCTTATGGGGTGAGTGGGCGTAATGTAAATATATCTCTGAATCGTTGATATATACGAAATATCACAGATGTATTAGAGTTTTAGGAAATTATACATGATATTTATTAGAGTGTAAGGTTTAAAAAAATGATTTCAAAGAATTTAGGAGCAGTACCATAGACTAAGGAGAATAATATGATGAAACAATTCAAAGTCATAGTTGAGAAACATCCTGATGGCTATGTGGCTTATCCGCTAGGCTTCAAAGGTATAATTGTCGGTGAAGGTGACACTTATGAGGAGGCATTAGCTGATGTAAAATCAGCTATTCAATTCCACATCGAAACATTTGGTCAAGAGGTTCTTGACGTTGAGTCACCTATACTGGAAGCCTTTGTAGCCGAAGCGGGAGTAGCCATCTAATGACTAAGTTTCCAGTTGATGCTCCAAAAAGGAGAGTCATTAAGGCATTAGAACTTCTGGGATTTCGCCTTGTCCGGGAACGAGAACATATTGCGATGGTTCGTGAAAATCCTGATGACACACGTACTCCTTTGACGATGCCTCTGACTTTGTACGAAGCAGTCCAGGGTCGTTGACTGCACATAGGATAATCTCGTGCATCATTTGAGCATCTTGAACATCACAGCAATTGCGGCAATGAAAAGGGCGTGATGTCCCCAATTCAAAAACCTAGATTTTTAAGCATATTATCGGAATTTCTATGACCATCAAAAAAGTTCACGATTATCATGGCTATAAACTCGTTGAAACTGATCTCTGAAACTTTGTAGTGCGGCCCACCATGTTCTATTAGTTCATCTGGAAGTAATTCAAATAATTTTTCATTAGCATCTTTTTTAATCCCGACATGTAAATGATGAAGAGGTTTTTTAATCCCATTCTCAACTCCTTCATTTTGGTAATGATAGAAAAAGCCTGTATCAAGTCGTATATATTCATAGCTATATATCTCAATAATTCCACTATTGATCTTTTCGAAAAATTTTAGCAAAGACCCGTCAGAACACCTGATTTCTACAGAAATAGTCCCATAATCGGGACGTTTTTCACTTCGTGCTATTTCAAAAGTTGACGACGCTGATTGATCAATAATATCATTACAATAAGAATAGATAACTCCTCTTATTTCAGATACCCGGTCCTGGACCTTCACTCATACTCATCCTTATAAAACTCTAAATAACTGCCCAGCTTTACGGCCTCGTGTCCGTGTACTCTACCCTCTCTCCAAGCTTTATAAAATTGCTCAGAGGTCATTCCGAACTTTTGTTCGATCTGGGATAGCTCATTTTCAATATCGTTTTTGCTTAAAATATGGACGCTTGGAATACCTACGTCGTGCACATTTCTAACTGGCACTCCAACATCTTCACTTGATGCACCTATATCAGAACCTCTTATACTGCGTCCTTTAAAGGCAGATTTCTGATGCGTTTTTGATTTTTGGGTCATTTATTAAAAGTATATATTTCATTTATACTTATAATTTTGCTGAGAGCACTGTTACACTGGATTTCCATGGCCCTTTTATTTTTTCACGAGTCAAGACGACTAATGAATTTTAGCTATCCTCATGCATCCTTTCGATGCCTCGTAAATTCCATTCCAAGGTCCGTGACTTATAGGTGTTTTAGGACAGCCTGTAGGATATATTTTTCATATCGCCTTCCAATACGAATCCTGCATAAGTATTATATATAATGTACAATATTGTACATCATTGAATAAATATATACATTCTTAAGGTCAGCTACATGAACAGAATAATAGAAAATATCATTTCTGCAACCCAAAACCGTGTCAATAAACTTCCTGGTGTAGGCACACCACATGCAATAAGCACAAGGAGCCTTATCAGGTCCACAAAGAATGCAAAGGATTCGCAATATATACCTGTGATAGCCGAGGTCAAACCCGCATCTCCCACCACCCACAACAGGGAGGTGAGCCCTGCCGATGCCGCACACATAGCCAGGACAATGGAAAAGGCTGGTGCTTGTGCCATTTCCGTACTTACAGAGCCGGATTTTTTCCACGGCAGCCTGGAAAACCTGGAACATGTCAGGCAGGCCGTAAGCATCCCGGTATTGAGGAAGGACTTTATAATAGACGAGCGACAGCTCTATGAGGTAGAAAGCGACCTGATACTACTGATAGCCGGAATATTGGGCGACAGGCTGCCCGGATTCATCGCACTTGCAAAGGACAGGGGACTACAGCCGCTCGTAGAAGTGCATGATCACGCAGAACTTGTGGCCGTACTGGACACTGATGCAGACATCATAGGCATCAACAACCGCAACCTAAAGACTATGGAGATCGACCTGGCCACAACCGAAGAACTGGCCCCCATTATCAGGAAACACAGCCCTGACATGATTATAATAAGCGAGAGCGGTATAGTAACTCCACAAGATGCCGTTAGGGTAATACGGGCAGGTGCTGATGCCGTATTGGTAGGCACGTCCATTATGAAAGGTGACATCTACGAAAACACCAAATTATTGGTTGAAGCCGGCATTATATGACTCACATACGTCAAACTCATCATATTGATAACTATAGAGGATAACTTACAGGATAACGAGACTTATTAATTTATTCTGGATGAAATAGATCATGGCAAAGAAAATCAACCACAGAGGGCACAGAGAGCACAGAGCGTTATTGTTTTCTCTGTGCTCTCTGTGCACTCTGTGGTTATAAACCGTTCCAGGAAATAATAAAAAGTCTCAGGATAACTTACAGAGGATTACTTCATGAACAAAAAACAAAAAGGCAAATTCGGGCGGTTCGGCGGACAGTTCGTACCCGAAGTGCTCATGCCTGCAGTAAAGGAACTGGAACAGGAGTATGAACGGTTCAGGGACGACCCCGAATTCAAGCAGGAACTGGACTATTACCTGAAGGATTTTGCAGGCCGCCCCACCCCCCTGTACCATGCCCGGCGCCTGAGTGAAAAGTACGGGATCAAGGTCTATCTCAAACGGGAGGACCTGGTACACGGAGGCGCACATAAATTGAACAATACACTGGGCCAGGCACTGCTGGCAAAGTATATGGGCAAGCGCCGCCTCATCGCAGAGACCGGGGCGGGCCAGCACGGTACTGCTACGGCCATGGCAGGCGCGAACCTGGGGATTGCCACAGAGGTATATATGGGTGCCAAGGATATGCAGCGCCAGCGCATGAACGTGTACCGCATGGAACTTATGGGAACAAAGGTTATTCCTGTAACCTCTGGCAGCCAGACCCTGAAAGATGCCATCAATGAGGCCCTGCGGGACTGGGTCAGCAATGTGGAGGATACCCATTACCTTATCGGTTCTGTGGTCGGTCCCCATCCTTATCCAACTATTGTGCGGGACTTCCAGAGTGTTATAGGCAACGAGGTCAAACAACAGATCATGGAAAAGGAAGGGCGTTTGCCTGATTCCATTATCGCATGTACGGGTGGGGGCAGTAATGCTATCGGCACCTTCTATCCATTCATTGCTGATACTGAGGTAAAATTATTCGCTGTGGAAGCGGGCGGCAGTGGTATGGAATCCACTGATAAGGCTGCTCTTCACTCTGCATCCCTGTGTGTGGGTGAGGAAGGTGTACTGCACGGCGCACGGACCAAGATACTGCAAGACCCCTACGGCCAGATACTGGAATCCCACAGCATTTCGGCAGGGCTTGATTATAGCGGCGTGGGTCCTGAACTGGCATACCTGGCCGAGACTGGCAGGATCAAGCCTGCGAACACCAGTGACGATGAGGCACTGGCTGCCTTCCACGAACTGAGCCGGATGGAGGGTATTATCCCTGCACTGGAATCGTCCCATGCCCTTGCCTACCTGGCAAAGGTTGCCGGCTCGGGTGAACTTGGCGAGATCGTGGTGATCAATCTATCAGGGCGTGGCGATAAGGACCTTGAGACTGTGCTTGAGAAGGGGGCTCTGTAATGAGGATCTCTGATAAGTTCGATGAACTGAAAATAAATGGTGATGGAGCACTTATTGCTTATGTGTGCGCAGGTGATGGTGATACAACAGGAATCGTGCATGCACTGATAAGGGGTGGTGCTGATATTGTGGAACTGGGACTGCCTTTTTCGGACCCTATTGCAGACGGGCCCACCATACAGGCGTCTATCGAGAGGGCACTGGATGCGGGCATGAACCCTGACAGGTACTTTGAGATGGTGAAGGGGTTGGGTGTGGATGTACCGCTTGTTGTGATGACCTACTACAACCTGATTTTCAAGCGGGGACTTGAGAGGTTTGTTAAGGACTGTAAAGATTCTGGCATTACCGGTGTTATCGTGCCCGACCTGCCGCCTGAGGAATCCGGGGAATTGGGTGGGTATTGCGAGGGAAATGGAGTTGACCTGATATTTTTAATAGCACCCACAACCACAGGCGGCAGGCTTGAGGATATCCTGAAGCGTGGCACCGGGTTTTTGTATCTGGTGTCCAGGCTGGGTGTTACGGGTGCCAGGGACGATGTTGCAGGCTCTACAAAGGAAGTGCTGGACAGGGTTAAGACTGATAAGCCCAAGGCTGTGGGTTTTGGCATTTCATCCGGCGAGCAGGCTGCCGAGATCATTAAGGGCGGTGCCCAGGGTGTAATTGTGGGTTCGGCTTTTGTGGATATTATAGCAAGCGGGCAGGATGTTGTGAGAAGGCTTGAGGCGCTGGCGCGGGAGATCAAATCGAGTTTGGGATAATGGATCTGTAAAAATACTTTTTTGCGTGAAAAGAAATATATTGTTTTGTAACACATGTGTTTGGGAAATATCAAAAGAATTGCGACCTTTGACAAAGACTTTCTTAAGATAAAGTCCCTGGACGTTGTGAGAGAGTGATTTCATTGACTGTGATAAAGAACTAAATCATCTTGAAGATGAATACCGGAATCAGTTCCATTTTCTTTTCCCTTTGAAAAGATAGGCTTGACCTGGATGACCTATGAATTTTATGTGCGCTATTTATTTGTGAAGAGTATCCTCGATATCAAGCTGGAACATTTTTTGCGTACAACACAAGCGTTTGAAAATCTGTTTAAGTCCTCAAATTGAAATAGGAACTTAAATAGAAATAAGGCATTTATGTTTATAATAAATCGTCCAATAATTAATTAAGGTGAGAATATGCCAGGTGATGAACAATCAAAATTAGAAGATAATGTCAAGATCATTACTAAACCACTATCACTTGAGAACCCGGTTATAGTGGAAGGTTTTCCAGGTATCGGACTTGTTGGGAATATTGCAAGCCAGCATTTAATAGATGAACTGGACATGGAATATATTGGAAGTATGGAATCAAGATACTTCCCACCCATAGCAGTTTTGTTTAATGGCATCATAAATATGCCTGTACGGATCTATCAGAGTAAAGAGCATAACATTCTCATTGTCATTTCTGATATCCCTATCCATCCCACTATATCCTATGAGGTCAGCAAAGTGCTCGTAGACTGGGCACAATCAATAAATGTAAAGGAGATTGTTTCCATTGCCGGGATAGCCACTATGAGTAGTGAGGAAAAGGTCTTTGGTGCTGCGACCAATGATGATATGCTTGACAGAATAAAGGATTATGTTGAAATATTCCAGGTTGGGACCATAAGCGGCATTTCTGGTAGTGTGATGACAGAATGTGTCATGCGTGATATCCCTGCCATAAGCTTGTTGGGTGAGACCAATAGCCCCAATCCGGACCCAAGGGCTGCGGCTTCTGTGGTCAGTATATTGAAAATAATCTATGATCTTCCTATTGAAACTGATAACCTGATGGAACAGGCCGAACAGATCGAAGTCGAACTACAGAAACTTGCCGAACAGGTTAAGACCAGTGAGGAAGGTCAACAACCCAGGCGTGAATTCCCAATGTATGGTTGATGGGGGGGTGTATCAATGAAATATATTATACTTACAGGAATATCATCCCAGGTGCTAAAGGAATTGCAGGATGATCGTATAAGAACCCTTGAGATTCGCAGCCCTCATAATTTTTATTCAGTACATGGTTCTGATGTGGGGGATTTAGTTTTCCTGACACGGACCAGCTATCATGATGTCAAAGCTGGAACATTAGGCTTGATTGCCAGGATAAAAAACAGGCAGGTGGCCATGCACCGTATCACGCATATGACCAATGAGGTTTTAGAGGAATGTGAGACTTTCTCTGCGAGACTTCAACTTGAATTAAAAGGCATAGGCAGGGTCAGGAAAATTGGGGAGTTCGTTCTCGAAAAACCGTTCGTAGTGGAAGCGGATGAGGTTACATACCTGGAAGGAAGGTAGCTGGTACGTAATTCAGGCGGAATAGTGTTTTACACCAAAGAGTTTTTATGGATAAAGTACTATTTGGAAGTCCACTGGTCTTATGGTTAAACGCCTGTGGGCTCGTGGCTTAGCCAGGATATAGCGCCGGGCTTCTAACCCGGATGTCGGGGGTTCGAATCCCTCCGGGCCCGCCAGTTATATTAATATAAGCACCATGTGCCTCGGTGGCTTAGGGGTATAGCGCGTCCTTGGTAATGTCCTGCGGGAAACCACATGACTCTAAAGAGGACGAGGTCGGGGGTTCAAATCCCCCCCGAGGCTTCTGAACTATTTTTAGAATCACGTTTATTGATTGTGATTATTTAGATTTATAAATGCTTGCCGCTGTAAAATAATATTATACTTTTATTTTGACTGTCTCCTCTAAGCCAAAGCAGGAATACCACAGCTAAAGGCATAATTAGGAGAAGTAAATCCAAGGCAGAAGTGGATTTTATTGTGGAAAAAGAAGGAAGGCTTATTGCTATAGAATCAAAGAGCAGCTACCAGCGCAAGACAAGATCCCTGATGCATTTTAAGGAGAAGTATGAGCCATACAGGACGGTTATTGCATCAAGGGAGGTTCTAAAGGACATTGGTGGTGTATTATACCTGCCGTTCGCATTCATTTCCTCTGTACTCGATAATGGGGGCAACAACATTTAACATTGTGCTATCTTCTGCCTGTGAGGTTAACTACACGATTTTATCTTACTGTTAAAAATCCTCATCCGGAATTTTGAAGGGGACGGGCGGGCTCGTCAATGAGGTCGGGCAGGATTGTGGGTATGTCTACTGATGTGACCTTGAATTCTGTGTGGGGACTGGCATGATGTCCAGCAGCCGCCTGCCGTACTTGCCGCGGGTGATGACTCCGATGGTGAGCATGAAGGGTATATTTGGGGTGCACTCCGAACCATTTTTTTTATAGCGTAATAATAAAAGTAAGTCGTAACAGTTCCCTTCTGTTACATTAGTAATGTGTGAGCGGATAGGGAGTGGGGGTTAGTTAAAAAAACTATTTTACCCGCTCACAAAGCGTACTCCTATATTCATGAAATTTAAATATTTCTATTTTAGATGGGAATTTTATTTATATGCCCTGATAGTAATTAGTAACAATAAGGCAAAATTAATTGAAAAACAATCCAGTGGCTAAAAACATGAATATTAATAAATCCATTACTATCCTGTTCACATTATTGTTCACTATTTCTCCTGCCTTAGCTTACCAGAACATAGGCTCCCATGATATAAGGGACGGAAGTTCATGGAATATCGGTGGAGGATATTACATCATGGTAGAAGGAGTGGACAATTTAGGCAGACAGGCCTTTGTATCCATATGGAATGAAGGCGGGATGCTGAAAGAAGAACTGCTCAAATCAGGGGAAAAAATTGAATACCGTGACTCTTCCAGTACTTTAATTGTCTCAATGAAACTGAGTTCAGTGTTCAGTGGCACAGGGGGAAGTGTCTGCCGCTTTTCAGATATCCGTCTCAGGTACGGGGAACTAAGCGACACACCCACATCCACGCCAACAACTACACCCATAAAAACAGCCAACATCATAGATACACCTTCACCCAGAAGTACGGAAGACATTAAATTTGGAGAGGGTGCCCTCATACCCGGACTTTCCACACCTATAGTAGCGTTATTAATGCTGGTCACTGCCATTATGCTTAAAAAAAGGGAATGAAACGCTTAATAGGAACATATCAGGAGCCGTTATATCTTCCTAACCATTCATAGGGCACCCAATAGTCATTTCTAATCCATAATGCACAAGAATGAAATAGATGTTACCGGCTTATTTTTGAAAACCATCTTACCCATTTAGATAATATTTATTATCAAAATGATATAGTATATCAATATCTGAATCCATGTGACATCGGGACTCATCCTCCTGACTTGAAAACCGTGGCGCGAATATGCGGCACGGTTTTTACAATTCACCGAAAATTTTTAAACTTGGAAAAGAGATTCATCTACCAACATGATTGTAACGGCCTCTGATAAACAAAACCTTTAAATCAAAGAGTGTCATTAAAACGCTTCGCAAAAAACCGATTTGCAGAATGCCGCCATAACTCAGTTGGTAGAGTGCATGGCTGTTAACCATGATGTCACAGGTTCGAGCCCTGTTGGCGGCGTCCTTTGCTTATAGGGGGGCCTGTAGCTTAGTCAGGTTAGAGCGCCCGGCTCATAACCGGGCGGCCACCGGTTCAAATCCGGTCAGGCCCATTAACTTGCAACAATAACAATACCAGGGGTGGTATAAATTAAAGAAATAAATGTTTCAAAAGGTATCGGTGGTCTACTTAACACATTCAAGGATATCTCAAAAGATTCAGGCAGCATTACATTTATCGGTACACCAGGATTTTGTACTCCTTTTGCCGAACTGCTCTCCTTTGTGATCCGTGGTTCAGATAAAAAACTGGTCTTCATACCCAATACTTCAGTGGATAGAGCAAGATCCATCATATCCACACCTGAGGGCATGCAGTTAGGTGAGGCAGCCGACCCGGCAGCTGATATGGTGGTCCTGCTTGGCGGGCTTGCAATCCCAAAGATGAACACTGATGTAAATGATATCAAAAGAGTCATTGACGATATTACCAACCCGGATAACCGGACGATCATCGGCGTATTTTTCATGGGCATCTTCCAGGAAATGGGATGGACAGATGTTATTGACTTTGATTATCTCCTTGACTCACACATGAAGAACACAACACTGAAAAAATAACCCTGACCAATTCCGGGGTAATAATATTAATTGCCTCTAAGGGTATTTAGCGATGCTGGCACCTGAATGTCGGCCTCAGGGAAAAAAAACACTTATGTTGAATTGACATGGTATCAATAGCAGTTATCGGAGGAGAAGGATCAGGCAGGAGTTCGCTGGCATCCAGGCTGGGTAAGAAAGGCAATACTTCAGACATTACTATGTATGACTTTGCCAAAGGTGACCAGATACTTACTATTATTGACCCGTCAGGTTATCCCGCTTCCCCGAAACCACTCACAACGGCACTGGGAATGTCTGAGATAGTACTGCTATGTATCCCCCCTGCAGGAATGGATGCGGCAGCAGGGGAATGTGTGATAGCTGTTGACCAGCTGGGCCTGGAATACGGCATAGTCGTCCAAACCATGTCTGACAGGTCGAACCCATATGAACTGGAAGAGACTGCAAATAATATTCGTTCATTCTTACAGGGTACGACTGCCAGGGACTGGGATATAATACCTGTATCTACTACAACCTTTGACGGGATGGAGCAATTAAAAGAAGCGATAAATGAGCTTGACAGGGAGATTACTGTTCATAACCTCGAAACGGCAGACAAATCCCCAAGGGTGGTCGTTGATCATTCCTTTAACGTTAAAGGTATAGGTTCGGTCATACTGGGAAGAGTGATCCAGGGAACTGTACATAAACACGATAAACTAACTATCTACCCTATCAAACAGGAGATAGAGATACGCAATATCCAGATGCAGGATGTGGATAAGAAATCTGCAGGTCCTGGTTCCAGGGTGGGACTTTCCTTAAAGGGTGTGCAGGCAAAGGATGTAGACCGGGGCAATATTATCTCATCTGGCGAGACGACGGCAAAGGATATTGAACTTGAATGCAATGTCTCGAAGTTCAGTTCCGGACTGGCCGTAGGCAGTACACTGCACATGTATGTTAACCTCCAGTCCACACCAGTAAAAATAACAGGTATCACCATTGACGGCCAGGATGTGGACGAAGCCCGGGCAAGCAGTACATGCAAGGTATCACTTTCTACAGGCGAGGAAGTTTCATTTTGCAGCGGTGATATGTTCTTGCTTACCGATCTCAACCAGCCAAAGCAGCGGTTTGTTGCCGGATGTAAATACAATATCTGACCGGGAGGTTAAAGTTTGGATGAAATAGCAACACTGTGTAATGATGTTTCACTGGCAGTAGCAGATTCAATAAAAGACCTTGTAGGCACCCAAAAGGGCGCTGAAGTGGTGGGAATGGGAGCTGACGGTACGCCTTCCAAGTTTATCGATATAGTGGCAGAGGACGCAGCACTGGAGATACTGGCATCCTCGGGCATTGATATGAAGATAGTTACTGAAGAAAAGGGTCATATCACTTTCGGGGATGCTCCCGAGTTCACTGTGGTGCTTGACCCGCTTGACGGTACATATAATGCAACCCGTGATGTCCCATTTTATTCGGTTTCCACAGCTATAGGCGATGCCAACCTGGCAGATATCAGGTATGCTGAAGTATATAACCTAGCCAATGGTACGGATTTTACTGCTGCTAAGAATAAGGGTGCTTTTTACAATAACAAGAAGATACAGGTATCCCCTGCCGCTAAACTTGATGAGTTCACTGTGGCATCTTATGGGTACAAGGATAGAAGTGATGTGTTCAACCGCCTGGGCAGGCATGTTCGGCGTCTTCGATCTTTTGGAAGTGCAGCCCTTGAGTTGAGCTTTGTAGCATCAGGCAGGCTGGATGCATTTGTAGACCTTCGCAGCAGATTAAGGATCATGGATGTGGCGGCCGGGATACTTATTGTCAAGGAGGCGGGGGGTATCGTGACCGACGGGCATGGCCAGGTGCCCAGTGGTGAACTGAACGTTACCAACAGGGTAAATATTGTGGCTTCAAATGGTGTGCTTCATCCTGTTCTTGAAAAAACGGCGGATGTTGTTTAGGTGTGGGTGCCGGCCGGGACGTGGTTGAGGCAGGGAAGGTGTGTTAGTATATTATATTACATTATATAATCCTATAACCGTTGACCATATATTCCGGTTGTACCCGTTATTTGCGATATAATACTGCACTACTTCCTCTAATTTCGATAAGTTGGGACCCGGTACGTTTTGCAAGTTCCTCAGAAATAGCCTTGCGGTCCATATCTCCCAGTGCAGATTTTAATATCTTTACCTTTACCAGTTTATTTTGTTTCAACTGCCTGAGCAGTTCCTCGATAAGCGAATCAGTAACACCGTTTTTTCCTATGTTCAATAAAGGTGTTAAGTGGGCAGCATCACGTTTTAGATTATATATATCCATTTTCATCCAAACCACAAAAAAAATATACAAAACTTAAAGGAATCCCTTGATAATCTTGGACGCTTTTTCCAGTTCCAATAATATCAGGCCAAGACCCGCATCAGGAGTTGTAAGTACGATCAATAGTGCCTTTGGGCCCGCACCTGTGGCAATAAGCTTTCCATGTTCTGATTCCACTATCACCCTTTCCGGGATACCTTTACCTAACTCAGTAGTAGCAGTCTCTGCTGCACCCAGCATGGTAGCCGACATTGCCGCAAAAGTCTCTGCATGTTGTCCCATGGGCATAATTGCCTTCATGAGAAGTCCATCCCTGCTGGCAGCGGCGCTGGCTTCGACTCCGCCTACTTTTTTCAAGTCAATAAGCACTTTCTCCAATGCCTCCAAAGTCGAATCCATCCGTTATGTACCTCCTGTTATTTTTTCAACAAGCAGTTCAAAAGCTTCAAAAACTCCTTTCTTCTCTGTAGCTATTGCTGGGATTATAGGTACATCTTCTGGTATATTAAATTGACTACGTATATTATCCACTGACATAGCACCGGGAATATCCTGCTTATTGGCAATGATCACGTAGGGAAGTCCGTATCCTTTAGTGATTTCCAGCATCTGTTTTGCCCTGACAAAGTCTTTAGGCGCGGTAGAGTCCACTATCAGGAATATCCCCATGGCTTCACCGCTTATCATCTTTATAATAGGGTCGAACCTCTCCTGGCCCGGTGTTCCGAATATATCGGCACTGAAGCCCTTATGGTCAATATGTCCATGATCAAGGGCAATGGTAGTTCCCAGCCGGTCCACCGAGATAGCCCTGGTAGACAGTGAATGAACAAACGTAGACTTGCCAGCATCAAAGGGTCCTGTTACCAGTATCTTTGGGATGTATATCTTGATACCACCAGGCCTTAGCACCCTGAACAGCATGGACTGTGCCTTATGGTCTGCCCAATCAGCCTTTAACACACCGAAATACTGGCCAAAAATGACACGTTCGGCAATGCCGCCAACGCTGATGACCGAATTGAAAATTTCATCCTTGATAACCTTGATGGTAGATTCCGAATATGGCCACGCAGTGAAGTTATAGATAATGACATGGTCATACAATATTGCCATTTTGTTCCATAACTTAATGGCTTCCAATGTTTTTTCTTCACCACAAAGATCCATTATAGTAGAAAGTGAACCAACCATGATAACGGATTTCTTAGGTACATCCTTCATGACCTGAATGATAATTTCATTCATATTTTCAATATTTTCCGGGTCTGAAACAACATATTTTTCATTGGAAAGGTCCCCTACAAGGGACGAATATGCATCTACTATAGTCAATTTATCTTCAAATTTCTGGATGCTCCACCCAAACTCCGTGAACTGGTCCTTCGTCAGGGTCGGGTTTGAACTGGATGTAATAAATACACACGAGATGTCTTTGGATAGGTTATGGTGCAGTGTCTGCATACCGAACACATCGCCTTCAACCCCTGGGTGATTAAAGTAGACCATGGATTTACCTGCAGGAATACCATCTCCCAGAAATTCATCCAGTCTAGGTATACCTGTTTCCACCAACCTAATCACCGCCAATTAAGACCAGATCAGCTCCATCAATAGTATATTCGTACCAGGGGGACGGTTTTTGTCCCATTCCCACAACCCTGATAAAATGGTCATCCTCCTCCTGTTTCACTTCAATAACACCATCAAAAAGCTGCTTCAAAGTGGCGATGGCCTGGTCGTCATGCATACCATCCTCAACCAAATAAATTCCAATGGCTCCTGCAGCCTTTACCCTGCCTGTAAATACATGCAGGAATCTAAACACGGTCTGGATGTTGGAGTACATCAGCATGGTAGAAAGTGAATTGATACACAACCTGGTCTTGCGGATATTCTTTTTCATCCAGAAATCCTCAAGGAACTGACTGATCTTAACCCCGATACCTGTCAGGTCGACCGGACTGGATGCCCTCTTGATGTTAACAGTATCGGCTGTGGGCACACCCAGGGTCTTGGTGACACAATCCACAATGCCAATGTGTTCCAAAGGTATTTCCAGATTATTGTATTCGAACCATTGTAGCACGTTTTCCCCGGGTTCACGGGTAGTGACTATTACGGCTGCTTCCCCCTCTTTTAACCCATTATAAACAATGTTATTGATGATGGTCTCTTTTCCGCTCATTGGCGGCCCTAACAGCATGATATTTGAACCAGCCCTGATACCTTTGATATTTTCATCTAATTTATCTAAACCCAGAAAATAGCCATCCATATTTTTTTCTCCATAAGTAAGTTGTAAACAATTATAAATATTGTTTCTGTTTAATCATCACTTTATATTTATCAAATATTTTATTTGACAATGTGTATACTAGTTAAATAAAATTTCCTTACTATTCATTAAGCTTCCACATCATATATATTTATTACCCGTTATTTTCTTTTTAGGATTTGGTCTGCAGCCGGGTCGCTCTTCATATATTCACGCAGCACTGTTGTGGCATATGCTCCCCTCTGCAAGTCAAATTCCAGTTCCACTGCCGAATATCCCGGATTCAATTTATCTTCTGTTACTTTATATTCTGGGTTTACCGGAATGATAATCTCGCGGCGCAGTCCTTTACTGGCAAGTTCAGGCACTTCAGGCATCCTGAACCCTTCAATATCCACCTTTTCCTCTTCTATCACTGCCTGCTCAATCTCACGGGCCAATCCCCCTGAAATGGGCGTTTCATACCCAATAATTGGTCCGGTCACAAACGCACGACCCCTTCGCATCAGGTTATTTATGCCATCCAGTGTATCTTCGTCTACATTCTGCATCCTGGTGGGGTCAGGGAGTCCGGCCGTATTCTTGAAGCAGACGATATCCCCGGGAAGCGCTTCGTTGATGGGCAGCCCCTTTTCCAGACGACGGCTTAGTATGAGATTGAACAGGTATGACTGGTATGCATGCACGAACATTTTCCTGAGATTCGGGGATAGCGCATTGAAAGCACCTGCGTAGTCACCTGGTTTTTCCACCAGCCGGCTCATCATTGCGCGCTCATACCTGAGGCGCAGGGGGTACTTCACAATCCCGCCCTTGAAGTCAAGTGTATCCAGCACGTATTGCCGGGCCTGCCTTGCATCCTCTGACTCGCCAGGATATGGGCGGGCTATGTACTCAAGGGCTGCCCCCTTGATGTCACCTTCCACAAGTTTGCGGCCCACAATGTGGGTTATGGGGCGCTGGATCCCGAACCTTTGGATGCCGAAGAAGTTAGGCACGCCGCCCACAACTTTGATCTGGGATGTGGTAAGGCCGACCATAGTATCCACCTCATCCACTGGCTGCACTATCTGGCGTACTATGATCTTGAACCGGTTTCCCCACAGGTCGCCCAGGGTCACTTTCTTGTTGGACCGACCCACGGCAGTAAGGGTAACATCCCTTAACCTGATGCGCTCAAGTTCAGGTTCGTCCATATCATATATGCTTATCTTCTGGGTGGTAATGGCATTCTTATCTTTTGTACCTGCCCAGCCTATTCGCTGCTGGCTGATGTGGAGTATGCGGGAGATGTCCCGTACCAGGTGATGGGTGTCCCAGTTCTTTTTGGTGAGGGTGCAGATGAGGTGGGTGCCTGAGTCTTGTTCTTCACGGTTGGTGAGTTCTTGTACTATGAAATCTTCCGGGACCTGCCTTATGGTTCCGCCAGTACCGGGTGTGGCGGTGACGTATACTGTTATGCCTGTGTTTTTTTCGAGGTTGGGGGGGGTAGGGGGGGTGGTCATTGTTGTGTTGGTTGTAAGTGATGGTTGATGTATGTTATTGTGAATGGGAGAATTATTGATGTGGGTGAAAATTTCATTAAATACTTTGCACTGTCATGCGTTATTGTTAAATAGGCAATGATAGAACATACTATATATGTCATCTATCAGCCAGGCATGGACATCAATGAACCTAAGTAGACATGGCATACCCGATATTTTCGAAAGCACTCATTTCCTGGTAGATAAGAACGGTAAACTGATGTATGTTGATAAAACGTGCGAAAATATTTTCAATGTACTACCAGATGAATGCCTGGACATGATAGATTTTTCAACTTTAGAATGGGTCCATAGTAAGGACAGGGATAAAGTCAGGGAGAATTTCCAATCAACAATAAATGAAGACGCCTGTTCAAAAATCGAGTACAACCTTGCAAGTATGGAAGGAATTACCCTATCACATACATTATTTCCAATCCATGACAATGAAGGAAAACTTGTCTCAATTCACGGGTTTTTTGAAAAACACCAGCATGACAATTTCCTTGAACTGGAGAAATACAACGTATTTGAAATACTGGAGTTATTTAACCAAATCTCTTTAATTGTTGCCAGGGAAAATCCCTTTGAAAAAACCCTTTCAGAATTGCTCGACAAAGTGCTGGAAATCACTAAAATGGAATCCGGCAGCATATACATTCTTAATAGAGAGACTGGCAACTACATATTGACAGTACATTCCACTTTTTCAGAAGAATTTTTACATAAACATAGTGAAATTACCAGGGAATGGAAGAGCCTGCTACCTTTAATGGATGAAGGAAAGGTAGTTGTGATCCAGGATGTACTTGCCCCTGTTCCTTACGCAGACACTGGAAGAAAAATGTCGGAAATAAATGAAGGATTCCGTTCTTTTGCAGGTATTCCCCTGATCATTGAGAATTCCATCAATGGAATATTAATGATAAGTTCATCGGGTATACATGAATTCACAGAATTAGAAAAACGATTATTTTCAATTATTGGCAGGCAGTTGGGTAATTTCATTAAGCAAGCCAATCTCATAGATCAGTTACACAAATCCCGGGAAATCCATCAGGACCTTTTGGATAATGCGGCGGATATAATATATACCCATGACCTGAAAGGCAATATTCTTTCTATGAACAAGGCCGGACTGGATACATTACTCATGGACAAAAAAGACATTTTGCGGTCAAATATGAGGGATTTCATGACAGAAGAAAGCCAGGAAGTTGCAGAATTCGTAATAAACCTGTTAGCTCAAGGTGAAGAGATACGATTTCCGGTTATACTGGAAGTGATACGGACGGATGGGGCCAGATTGTTCATTGAATTCAATATCCAGCCAATATTAGAAGACGGTAAGCCCGTGGCAGTTCAAGGTATTGCCAGGAATCTTGACAAGCGGTTAAAAGCAGAACAGAACATATTGATATTCAATAAAGCCCTCAATCTTACCTTGGATGGTATTGATGTCTCGGATGCTGACCATAATATCACATTCATTAATGAAGCAGGCGCAAAAATGTTCGGATATAGTAGAATGGAATTAATTGGACAGCATGCAAGCATATTCTATGCAGAGGAAGACATGTCCAACTTTAATGAAAATGTAATGCCTGCCATGAAAAAATATGGTTATTGGAACGGCCTGATCCTTGGAAGGAAGAAAGACGGGACAGCATTCCCAGTTGAGGTCACTCTCAATTCAATGATGGATGAAAAAGGTGAGCCGCTGGTAAATCTGGCAATATTCCGTAAAAGAAATAAACTTTCATCCGAAAAATACCAGTAGATGGATCATGTCTGTAAAAGATGCTGTGAGAGAGGGGCGCGATGGGGTACTTATCGATATTGAAGTTACGCCCGGTACTAAAACCGTAAAAGTTCCCAGTGGTTACAATCCATGGAGAAAACGTATCGAGGTCAGGCTTTCCCGGGAAGCGCAGAAAGGTAAGGCAAACCAGCAGTTGATACAGGAACTTTCAGGGATGCTGGGAATCAAAGAAAATGATGTTACCCTTATTTCGGGACATACCGCTCATAAAAAAACAGTCCGTGTCAGGGGAATGAATTTGGAACAGGTCAATAGCTTGATGGAATCCCTGATAGATAAAGTTTAAAGCAGTTTGGAACGTCATGTTTTGTGGTGGCTCTTTTGGATGATCTTGAAAGGCTTGAAAAACTGGAAGGACTGATCCTTGAACTTCAACAGATGTCTGATAAGGGGGCAGTCATCATTGTTGAAGGAAAAAGAGACAGGAAAGCCCTGAGGGCCTTGGGAATTACCGGTGACATCGAGTTGGGTACAAAAAAGTCAATTCTTGTGTTTTCTGAAGATGTGGCCAGGGAATACAATAACGTGATCGTACTCACCGATTGGGATGAAAAAGGTGATAAACTGGCTTCCCTTATGGAAGGTTACCTGAGAAGCACCAGTGCAGATGTGAATATGGATATTCGCAAAAAGATCAAAAACCTCGTACAAAAAAGGATAAAGGATATTGAGAGTTTAGACACCCACATTTCAAATCTGGGACATAATTTGAAACATTTTTAATTGTTTATGAATTTACGTGACATTCTCGATTTACATACCATAAGTTTATAATACATTTTCTACAAAAATAGAGGTATGAAAATTACATTGATCTGATCATTGATACAATGTGTTTCATTCATTACAAAATATATGATATACTTAAATATATGATAATATTAATAAGTAATATATAATACAATAAAAGTACGATAATATATGGAAATATTAATCTGTAACATTTATTATATAATATGTAATACTATGAGTGTGAGGTAATACAAAACAATGTTACCACACAAAATATATTATGTCATATATATTACTATAAATATTCAATAATACATAATAATAATATGGACAATCTGTGATAATTAAGTAGATAGAAAATTCGCATATTCAAATAATTAACTACATGGAAGCAATCGGATGCCATGATCAGTATCGGGCATCCGGGAGAGAAAAGGGACTGATGGGCAATAATGAATATGTTTCCAGAGCCCCTGCACATAAAGATAATAAAATCGAAGTATCAAGAATAATATGTAACTGATAAATGATTCATACCGGGATTTTCAGACAGTGGAGATGTACTGGTATAAGTATTGGTTAAATTATTTAATTGTAGATATTTGTAAATAATTTATTATCTGGCCATGTCTTGATCGGATTGGATTTTTCTTACCTACTTCTTACACATACTTAGAGGTATACATTATGCAAGATACAGACACTACCAAATATATAATCCATTCAAAAATAAAAGCAGACGGAATAGTGGAACGACCTGATGTTGTCGGTGCAATATTCGGGCAGACAGAAGGACTATTAGGCAATGACCTTGATCTGAGGGAACTCCAGAAAACCGGACGGATCGGCAGGATAGAAGTAAATATAAAATCAACAGGCGGTAAATCAAATGGTACTATAGATATCCCATCAAGTCTTGATAAGACCGAGACCGCTGTCCTGGCGGCTTCCCTGGAAACCATCGACAGGATCGGGCCTTGTATTGCAAATATCGACATAATCAAGATCGAAGATATACGTGCATCAAAACGTCACCATATAGTAAGCAGGGCCAAGCACATCCTCACAGAAATGTTCGACGAGAACATCCCTGAAAGCCAGGAGATCACTGATGAGGTAAAACAGGCTGTAAGGGTCAAGGAAATGGTCTTTTTAGGTAAAGACGATATCCCATGTGGCCCCAATGTTACGGATTCGGATGCCATTATTGTAGTAGAGGGACGGGCTGATGTGCTGAACCTGCTGCGATATGGTATAAAGAATTCAGTTGCAGTGGGGGGTACAAATGTACCCAAGGCAGTCATTGACATCTGCAAGAATAAGAAGGTCACTGCATTCACGGATGGTGACCGGGGTGGTGAACTGATCATCAAGGAACTGCTCCAGGTTGCTGAAATTGATTTCATAGCAAGAGCCCCGGATGGAAAAGGCGTGGAAGAACTGGTCCAGAGAGAGATAATCAAATCCCTGCGCCAGAAGATACCTGTGGAACAGGCCATGGATATGTACCAGATCGGGGGACGGAAGGCCAGGACTTCATCCCATCCGAAGCGCAGGGAAGAACGCAGGGATATCAGGCCAAGGATAGTCAAACCTGCTGTAAAGTCCCGTGGTGTGGAAAGACAGCGTAGGATACCTGTAAAACCCAAATCTACAGTTCCAGGTGAGTTTAAGGAACAAATGAGTGAACTGAGCGGTACTTTGAGCGGGCGGTTCCTGGATGAGAATAAGGCTGTGATAAAGGAAGTCATGGTCAGGGACCTGGCAAACTCAATGAAAGATGTGAGCAGCAAGGTTAAATGCGTGATTTTCGATGGTGTAGTGACACAACGCCTGGTAGATATTGCTGCTGAAAAGAATGTCAGGGAGATCATCGGTGCCAAGATAGGGAATGTTACCAAGGTGCCGGTTGACATGAAAATATCTTCCACTAACGAACTATAAGGCATGCACAGGTTGGAAACACGGGCCAGGCAGTGTGCTGCTGCCATATTAAAAGAGAATAACATCCATGTAGTATCCCACATCGATGCTGACGGATTGACATCTGCTGCCATTATGTGCACTGCCCTTGAGAGGGCGGGTAAGGACTATACAGTGGATTTTGTACGTCAGCTTGATGAATCTATCCTTGGGCAGATTGCTGATACTAACCCTTCCATAACAGTATTTACTGACCTGGGTAGTGGTATGCTTGAACAGATCAACGCCCTGGGTCTCAATGCTGTGGTATCTGACCACCATATACCCACAGGTGACAGCCCTTACCATCTTAATCCACATGTGTTCAATATCAATGGTGCATATGAGATCAGCGGGTCAGGAGTAACGTTTTTACTGGCACGGGCCATGGGCCGTAATGACGACCTGGCCGATCTGGCTGTGGTAGGTGCGGTAGGGGACCTGCAGCATGTCAAACAGGGTAAGCTGATAGGAATTAACCGACAGATAGTGAAGCTGGGCATGGAAAATGGGGCCATACACTGCCAGCGCGACCTGACAATGTTTGGAAAACAGACCAGACCGGTCTTTAAGATGCTGCAATATTCTTCAGACCCCTATCTACCAGGCCTGTCAGGGAATGAGGAGGCATCTATCGGATTTTTAAAGAATATGGGCTTGCGTTTCCAGGGCGAGAAGTGGTTGAGGTGGATAGACCTGGAACAGGATGAGAAGCAGAGGGTGATATCCGGTCTGATACAGTACTGTATGAGTGCAGGAATTGCTGTACATAAGATCCAAAGGCTGGTGGGGGAGGTATATACCCTTTTGCGTGAGCGCGAAGGTACTGAAACCAGGGATGCTTCCGAATACTCGACACTGCTCAATGCAACTGCCAGGTATGACCGGGCCATGACCGGGCTTGCCGTATGCCGGGGGGACAGGGATAAGGAATACGAGAATGCTATACAGCTCCTGGCAGAGCATAGACGCAATCTGGTTGAAGGGATAAACCTGGTGAAAGAGCAGGGTGTGACAACACTTGAAAACCTGCAGTATTTTGATGCAGGTCATAAGATCAAGGATACGATCGTTGGTATAGTAGCAGGAATGAGTGTAAGTGTTGTTGGTAACAGGAAACTGCCCATAATCGCATTTGCAGATGCCGAAGACGGCGTGAAGGTTTCCGGCAGGGGGAACTATGACCTTGTGCACAGGGGCCTGAACCTTTCTGCAGCCATGAGCAGTGCTGCCGGGTCAGTAAATGGAATGGGGGGCGGACATGATATTGCTGCAGGGGCCACTATCCCGAAAGAAGCAAAATCCGAGTTCATCCGGATGCTTGACACGATAATCGGCACCCAGCTACGCACAACATAGATCTTTTTATGACCCGTGAATTTAATGGAAATTCAAGCTTTTTTGAAACTGCGGAAAGTAGGCTCTTCGCACTTCTTCCATATGTAGGATTATTGTAGGTACCTTTTTAGATAATCAAGATGAATTTGTTGTAGAAATCGAAGTGTTTTACAAACACGGATGCAAATCGATATTTATTCAGTGATCATCAATGAAAATAGTAAAAGGCGGACCTACAAAATCCGAAATTGCAGCAATAACACTTTTAAAACTAAAACCTTCTCCCGGTGATGTGATTGCCGATATAGGGTGCGGAACAGGTAGTATATCCATTCTGGCCGCCAAAAAAGCAGGTTTTGTATATGCAATTGACTCAAGGAAAGAAGCAATAGCAGCTACAGAAAAGAACATAACAGAATCACACATCAACAACATTAAATTAATTCAAGGTGAGGCACCAGGCGTGCTGGATGAACTCCCGCTCCTTGACTGCGCATTCATAGGAGGGACAAAAAATATCAAACCCGTACTGCAGCAGTTGAAGAAAAAAGTAAAATACAGGATTGTGGTAAATGCCGTCAGGATACAGACAGTTACAGACATCATTAAGATCATGCAGGAACTGGAAATATTCAGTGAAGTAGTTCATGTCCAGATATCAAAAAGCTACGAACTTGCAGGTGGGATCGCATTCAAACCTATAAACCCTGTGTATATCATTGTTGGTGATGTCAGCAAAGAAGCACACATGGAGGAGCTTTAAATGTTGGTTGGTGTAGGACTTGGTCCGGGTGATCCTGACCTGATGACAATTAAAGCTGTCGAGACCTTGAAGCGTGCTGATATTATTTTTGTACCCGGGCGTCTGGCATCCGACCTGGTTGAACCATATGGTACGCCGCATATACTGGAATTTCCTATGACCAGGGATAAAGATATATTACAGTCCCACTGGGAGCATAATGCTGATAAGGTGGCTGAATATGCAAGAGATGGACTGGCAGCTTTCGGTCTTATCGGTGATCCCAATTTCTTTAGTACCTTCACACACCTTAGCAGGATCATCAAACTGCGCCATCCCGGGATTCTCATTGAGACTATTCCCGGCATTAGTTCTATAACGGCTTTTGCATCCAGGACCAATATCAGTATAGATACCTCCTTTGAGGTCAGTGACGGGAGCCCTGTCAATGATAGAATAATCTTAAAAGCCAGAAAACCAAAAAAGATCGTCGAAACACTGCGCTTAGAGGGATTTAGTGATTTTATCCTGGGCCAGCGTTTATTTTCAGACACCGAAGAGATAATTACGAAAACAGAAGATATGCCTGGTACAGGCGATTATTTCAGTATCATCCATGCGAGGAAACAACGTGACTGATAATAAAAATAACAATAGCAATAGTCGTAATAAAAATAATAATCGCGATAATAGCAAAATATATTTTATAGGAGCAGGGGCCGGCGACCCTGAACTAATTACAGTAAAAGGACAAAGACTGCTTAACAGTGCTGACCTGATAGTATATGCAGGCTCACTGGTAAATCCTGAACTGCTCAGCAGTACAGATGCACAAAAGATCAACAGCTACGGGATGCGACTTGAAGATATCACCAGTACAATGGTAGAAGCTCTCAAGAGAGGTGAAAAGGTAGTCAGGCTGCACAGTGGTGACCCGTCATTATATGGTGCGATCATAGAACAGATCGATGAACTGGCAAAACACAATGTTGAAGTAGAGATCATACCCGGAGTATCTTCTTTATTTGCCGCCAGCGCAGCACTGGGTATCCAGTTGACATTAAAAGGAGTGAGTGAAACACTGATCATTTCCAGACCCGCAGGAGAGACTCTAAAGGAAGATGACTTAAAAGCACTATCCAGGCACGGTGCAACCATGGCAGTATTCCTGGGAACCCATACAATAGATAACATTATGAAAATAGTGGAATATCCTCCTGATACACCTGTGGCTGTGGTCTATCATGCCTCCTGGAAAGACCAAAAGATAATCAAAGGTACAGTCGAAGATATCGCAGAAAAGGTCATATCAGCAGGACTTACTCAATCTGCTATGATACTCATCGGCGGTGTGGTGGACCCGGTACAGTACAGGAGGTCTCATTTATACTCACCGCAATAATTTACCTGCAGCATAATTATGAAGCAGCCGTCAAGATAAGGGAATGTATTGGTGGAGACCTGATACTGTTTGATGATAATGCTTTCAAAAAGGCATTTTCAGAGTATGAAGCCATCATAGCGGTAATGGCATGCGGCATTGCAGTAAGGCAGCTCGCCCCTTTACTTAAGGACAAATGGGATGACCCGCCGGTTGTAGTGGTAGATGCAGGAGTCAATAATGCTATATCATTATGCGGCGGTCATCATGGTGCTAATGAACTTGCAAAGCGTCTTGCAAAAACAGGAGCACGTCCGGTAATAACTACAGCTACTGAAGTACTGCACCGGCCCAGTGTGGAAACTATAGCAGATACACTGGACTGCGAGATAGTGAACAGGGATTCCACCAGGGCAGTGAATTCCTATCTACTCAGGTCAGATCTGCCAGTGATCAATATCTCAGGACCAAAAGTGGTTATGGTTGACCCTGATGTTACAGTGCTTAAAAAAAAAGGAGTAAGGAAAGAAGGGGTAGAGGTGGAAGGAGTAGAGGTGGAAGGAGTAGCGAAGCAAGGAGTGAGGAAAGAAGGAGTAGAGAAGGAAGGGGTGGGGAAGCAAGGAGTAAAGAAGGAAGGAGATAACCAAAAGACAGGTATTATTGTAGGCATTGGGACCAGACGCGATGTGAGTTCAGGCAATGTGGTAGATGCTGTGAAAAAAGCTCTGGCTGAGCATGGATTGACATTATCGGATGTTGAACTGTTTGCCTCTGCAACGATCAAAGAGAATGAATCCGGACTTATTGAAGCTATTTCCGGTATAGGGGGGCAGATCGTATTTATCCCTGCTGAAGTGATCAATTCCATCAATGCACCTTCTGCATCCGAAGCAAAAAGACTGGGACTCAATGGCGTATGTGAACCTTGCGCACTGGCCTTGAGCCGGGAAAATAAACTGATCATGAAAAAGAAGGTATATGACAATGTCACCATCGCAATCGCAGAATAACGGGATGCTTTATGTAGTAGGGATCGGGCCTGGGTCGCCTGATCATATGACCATAAAAGCAGCAAATGTACTAAAGAATGCAGATATCATTATCGGTAACAGTACATACCTCGATCAGATCAGCCATCTGGTAACCAGCCAGCAGGTGATAAGATCAACAATGGGACACGAAGTGGAAAGGGCAAAAAAAGCCATCCAGCTAGCCCGGGATAATACAGTGGCTATGGTCAGTGGTGGTGATTCCAATATCTATGGTATGGCAGGTCTGGTGCTGGAAGTGGCCAGGCATGAAAATTCACAAGCAGATATTGAGATCGTGCCCGGTGTCACAGCTTTAAGTGCTGTGGCAAGTTTGCTGGGTGCTCCTGTTGTTACGGATTTTGCAGTGATCAGTCTGAGTGATCTGCTCACACCATGGGATACTATTGAAAAACGCTTGCATGCAACGGCAAAGGCAGATATGGTAATAGGTATCTATAATCCAAAAAGCAGGCAGAGGAACAACAACTTTCAAAAAGCTGTTGAAATTATCCGGCGCAGCAGGGAAGATAGCGTACCTGTAGGTATTGTTAAAAATGCGCTGCGCAGTGAGGGTGAAGCAGTCATCGTAACCACACTTGGCAAAGTGCTGGAATATGACGATGAAGTGGACATGAGAACTACAGTGATCATTGGAAACAGTGAATCCGGAATATGGAATTCCAGGATTATTACACCAAGGGGATATCATAAGAAATATGACTACTGATCTATTAACAACAGCCGGACAGCATACTAAAAAAATCGATCCCGAACTTGTCCGAAGATGTATAGAACCGGGAGCTACAACTCCTGAAGCCATGACCATATCAGAAGCAGGCCGCGCTATTGCAAGAGAGATCGTAGGAGATAATGGTCCTGAGGATGGGATACGCCAGCGCTGTGTGGTAGCCACTGGAGATCCGGCAATCAAGGACCTGCTGGTGTTTAGCAATGACCCGGTTAAAGCCGGGATTGGTGCCATATCTGCAGGTGTGACGATATATACTGATATAAGGATGGTAAAGACAGGCATTATCAAGAAAGGACATGAGTGTCAAATAGAGTGCGTACTGGATATAGAAGGTGCTCCAGAACTTGCACAGAAGTTAGGTATTACCAGGACATCGGCAGGTTTCCTGAGTGCTGCACAGGGTCTTGAGAATTCTATCATAGTCATTGGAAATGCACCTTCAGCTGCTATTACTGTTTCCCGTATGGTGGAATATGGTATCAGGCCGGTCATGGTCGTGGCTGTTCCTGTGGGATTCGTGAACGCTGCCGAATCAAAAGAAAAGATAAAGAAAATTGATATACCATCCATAATCTGCACTGGAACCCGGGGGGGTACACCTGTGGCAGTAGCCTGCATTAATGAGATGATAATCATGTCAGGTAAGGTATAGATCCTATGACAAAAGCTGTAATGATCGCAGGGACCCATAGCGGTGTGGGCAAAACTACGGTATCACTTGGATTAATGGCAGCACTTACACGCAAAGGTATGTCAGTCCAGCCTTTCAAGGTCGGACCCGATTTTATAGACCCCTCACACCATACAGCTATTAGCGGTAATCCCTCCATGAACCTTGATTCTTACATCATGAGTACAAAAGGAGTATGCAGAACATTTGCTAAATACCAAAACTCAGATATATCCATTATCGAAGGTGTAATGGGCCTGTATGATGGTATTGAATCCACCCAGATCGCAAGCAGTGCCCATGTTGCTAAAACATTAGGTATACCGGTGCTGCTGGTTATCAATGTCCATGGCATGTCACGCAGCGCAGCGGCTGTGGTAAAAGGATACCAGATGCTGGACCCGGATGTTAACATTGCCGGACTGGTATTAAATATGGTAGGCAGTCCCAGGCACCGTAAGCTTGTGGAAGATGCGCTAAGGGCTGAAGGTATTGATATTCCGGTAATAGGGTCTCTTCCTTCTAACAGGGAACTTTCCCTGCCATCCAGGCATCTGGGACTGTATATGGCTCATGAGCAAATGCAGGATTACGATAAACTGGCAGATTTTATTGATGCAAATGTCGATATGAATGCTTTGCTTGAGATCTCTTCAATACCTGATATCCCGAAAAATATAAAAATAAATGAAGATGGAAGTAAAGAAATAGATGAAGAAAAACGATTCAATGTTATAATAGGCGTAGCAATGGATGGTGCTTTTTGTTTTTATTACAAGGAAATGCTGGAAGAATTACAAAAGCTTGGTGCTAAGCTTGCATTTTTCAGTCCCCTCTCAGATGCTCTGCCTGATATTGATGGATTGATACTCGGCGGCGGGTATCCTGAGTTGTTTCTTGACAAACTCTCATCCGGCAGGGCGCGGACTGATATCAGGAAGGCTGCCGTGGACGGTATGCCAGTATATGCGGAATGCGGCGGGTTGATGTATCTGGGAAAGAGTCTGGAAGTCAAAGGAAAAACATATGAAATGGCTGGTGTACTGGATGCCAGGTCGAGCATGGTAGGGAGATTCCAGGCATTGGGATATACTGAAGCTAAAGTTGTGTGTGATAATCCTCTATCATCAAAGGGACAGGTAATAAGAGGACATGAATTCCATTATTCTATAACCGAATGCGACCGTGATGCCAGGTTCGCGTACAGTATGAATAGGGGGAAAGGTATAGATGACGCAAAAGATGGACTTATGGAATATAATACGCTGGCTGGTTATATGCATACTCATCCTGCTTCTGCATCCATGGAAAGGTTTGTAGGTATGTGCAGGAAATACAGCCGCAGATAGTGTGCAGGAAACACAAACGCCAATATTATGCGTGAAACACACCCGCTGATAATATGATACTGATTGACCCTGTAAATAATTTTACCATACCGCAGGAATGGATTGATAAGGTTACAATACCACTGGATGAACTTAAAAAAGGCGTTTCTGACGGACTGTTAGTAGTGCTTTCCAATGGAGATATCCTCAATAGGGGATTTACTACGGGAACTACATGTGCAGCTGCTGCCAAGTCAGCGGTCCTGTCCCTGAAGAAAAAGGATATGATCACGACAGTTTCGGTTCCCACACCTTGCGGTATAAGAGCAAAGCTGGATGTCAGGGCTTTAGTAGGAAGGGCAGAAGTTGTGAAAATATCAGGAGACCACGCAAGTGATGTGACCGGCGGGCTGGTGTTTGTAGCAGAAGCGCATCCTGCCAAGGCTATTTCTTTGATAGCTGCAGATGGTATAGGTACTGTCACAAAGGGAGGCTTACAAGTAAAGGTAGGCGAACCTGCTATTAATCCTGTACCTAAACTCCAGATAATAGATGCTATTAAGGAAGGATTGAGCGAGACCGGACTTGAGGGTGCTGCTGTTACATTATCCGTACCTGATGGTGAAAAGGTGTCAGCAAAGACATTGAATCCTGCTATTGGAGTAATGGGGGGTATCTCTGTTTTAGGTACTACCGGATTTGTCGAACCATGGAGTGACCATCTGGGTGAGGTTAAAATGGAATTGGTCAGTGATGCATCCAGGGTAGTACTGACTACTGGAAGAATAGGTATGCGTTATTCCCAGATGCTGTTTCCCGAACATACAGTAGTTATGGTGGGCAGCAGGATCGATGAAGGTATTAATGCATCCGGAGGCGAAACAATTATATGCGGCCTGCCAGGCCTGGTACTCAAATGGGCCGTACCTGGTATTCTAATTGCAACAGAGTTTAATACGGTACAGGAATTAATAGAAACTGATAGAAATAGTCAGTTGATCGATAATGCAGTGGCTGCTGCAGTAGAAAAATCAGAAGGTGCAAGGATCGTGCTTGTTGACAGGAGTGGTGCCGTAATTCGTGACTCAGGTGGTGTGTTGTGAAGATCGTGGGTGTGGGTGTGGGTCCGGGTATGCTGACAATGGAAGCAGCAAAGGCTATACAGGATGCAGAGGTGGTTTACGGTTCAGGGCGTGCCATTGAACTGGCAGCAGGACATATTTGCTGTGAGACCAAACATATAAAGGATTATTCAAGATTGCATGAACTGCC
>JAUWRA010000130.1 GCA_030610815.1 Methanosarcinales archaeon | reverse complement strand
ATCTATCGATTTTTAAGAAAAAGTTTGCTGATCCTGGTGTTTATTTGTGGTGCATAATATCTGAAATTATGTCCAAATAGAAATTTAGAAAGTAGACAGTATGTTAAATTATTATAAGTTTGGGACTTTTCCGACAATCTCTTCAGGATAATATTTTAGGATAACAATTATTTTTATATCATTTTATATTTAACGCCTGCATAAGATATTCTTTTTCTTTTATTAATACAGATGTCTTATCAGATCTTGACATGTTCGGGTTGATCAGCTTATCGTCAATCTCAATGGTCAGGTCATTAATATACCCACTTCTCCAGAGCCTGCCAAGTATTTCACTGATCCCGGGATTCCTGGCCATATGTCCCGGGTAATGTGGAGTACCGTTTTGTACACCTCCCACATGTACATTCACGATCCTGCTACCAAGTTCACTTATAAAATCCAGGGCATTGTCCTGACCTGTTTGAAGAGCATGGGCTATGTCAAATGTCATCATAAGATCAGGATACTTTGCCAGCACATCTCCCATAAGGGATGGTTCGTAACACATGTTCTGTAACCTGGGTGAGAGATTCTCAAGAGCAAGGACAACACCCCTTTCCCTTGCATATTCTGTACAAAAAGTGAGATAGTCAAAAAACTTTTCCCTGTCTTCCGGGGTTGGCTGCCGGTGCACGGTCCTGTTCCCTGGGTGTATGGTCAACACACGAGCATCCAGCTTTGAGGACAGGTCTATGGCCCAAAATGTCTCTTTTATGGTAGCTTTTCGTACATGTTCATTATAGGATGACGGATTCAGGTCAAGGATGGGGGCATGGACAGTGCAGTGTCCAAAAAAAGTGGATATTACATCATCCAGGTGCTCCACAACTTGTGCTTCATGGCGGTGCTGCCAGAATTCAGGTGTTTCTGCCCAGAACTCAATATTCTCTATTCCTGCCTGGCCCAGTATATCTGCTATCTCATCAATACCATAGTCCCACAAAAACAGCGACGAGCATGATATTTCCATATTAGATCTCCATAACCTTCCTCAGATCAACTGCAATGCCCCTGGTAGATCGTACCATCTCGGAACCGCCCATCAATGCCCTGCCCACACCCAGCACCCGCTCACTTACTACTATCACCTGGTCTGACGGCCGGATGTTCACATCGGCATCCACCACACCAGGTGCCAGCAGGTTGCCGCTGGGCACGAAATCATCTATTTGGATCTGGTATGTTCCCAGTTCAAGAAGCCGCATGGCACCTTCAAGTGTTGGGATAAGTGTACCTGTCCTGGGATTCAGGCTGGCCAGCTGCTTTTTATCATCATATACCTGGTATTTCGGGAACGGTGCCTTGATGGAAGCACCATCAGGGACTAAAAGCCATCCTGCACCTCTGCCAAACTGGTAATCTGCAATTCCCCTCAACATGTTCTTTGCCATCTCAGTGGTCTTACGAAGTATGTACTCCCCATCCCGGACAATACCAGATACAGTAGACCTCAATGCCCCCAGTGACCGGGCAGATGTAACACTGCCCTGGGCTGTGTATGTGATATCAAGACCCAGCGTTTCGGCAGCACTCTGGCAAATATCCCTGTAGGCACCATCCACATGGGCGATTATATGTGAATACTTATTATTTTTTAGGTAATCCACAAGGCACCCTGTCACCCAGGATTGTTCTTCAAGGTCCCAGTGTCCCGTCACAGGTATATCGTAATGGGCGGCAGGATATACCAGTTCCAGTTCCCTTGGTACTATACCCAGTGGCGATGTGATTATCACTTCGTTCAATGCCCGCCTGTTCCTCCCGGTGGCACGGTTGAACAACTGGTGACTGTTGGATATGGAATAAGGCTTACGGGCAGAGCAGGGAAGCAGCAGCAGTATATTTGCAGCAGGTGCCTGGTATTGTGAGCGCACCCTACCGGCAAACCGCTTTACTTCTACCCTGTTCAGGGATTCAGAAGTATTTGCGTACATGGTAACGCTTCGGTATGTCGGCGTATGCTGTTCAAGGTACACATGTTCCTGGTCCATGAACCGGAGCAGTGCAGTGAGCCAGGGACTGCTGCGGCATTTTCCTTCAACATATTCCCTGAGATTACCGCCCCTGATACGCTGGACAGCGATCTGTTTTTCCTCTACCAGCCTGTTCACATTATGCCCGGCCACCAGTTTACCCCGCTCTTGTGGATTCATTTCCTGCAGGTCTTCCACGCTGGTATTAGTGCATACGCTGCATGAACAGGGCAGTACCGGCAGGTCTGACAGCCTGTACCCACCATCGGGCATCATGTAGATACCATCATATGCCTTGATCGTGGGAATTATGTCATCGACAACATCAATGCCCAGGTAGAGCAGCAGGCAAAGGTTCTCAGGGGTTGCCAGTGCAGGGGCATACAGGGCGGTATCGGGAGGAGTATTGTTCTTGATATGAATTACAGTGTCCAGCAACATCCTGGGATTATTTTCCATCTGTCTTGCCGCACCTATGACATACATATCTGCATGTGGGATATCAGGGTAGGCCGGGTGTACTAATTGACCTGTTGCCACATCCCGTTTCTCCCATTGCTGCCGCTCCTGTTTCGCAGAGTCATAGATCTCTTTTACCATTTCAGGCCTGGCATGCAGGGGCATTGGTTTACCTGGCAGGATGACAAGTTTGCCAGGATCCACTTCCTCAGGTGATAATATATTCCGGGCCCACAGGCTGCCTGCGAAAACAATGGGGCTGTCCTTTTCAGGATGCAGGATCAAAGGTGTGGGATAATGATCGTCCAGCAGCAACTTACCCAATCGTGCGGCTGCATCCCTTCTTGTTACTTCAAAGTATTTTGTCATTACAATTCCGGTGCAGTATATGTGCCTAAACATTAAAAAGTATATTTAGAAAATCTTATTGGCTAATAGCTATTTCCTTAATACGGATGCCTGCAAAATTCGTGAAGACACATATACTGACAAATATACCAATACGTATAACGGCACATACACCAGCACATATACCCAATGTCTTTTTTTTAGAAGAGGGGGGAAATACAAGGCTTGTCACTAAGAACCTGACACCGAACATACAGGTATATGGTGAGAAACTGATAACGGTCGATGGGATAGAATACAGGTTATGGTCACACCACCGCAGTAAGCTGGCCGGTATGATAGAAAAGGGGATGAACCTGCCGTTCAGGGAGGATTCCAGGGTCCTTTACCTGGGTGCGGCGTCAGGAACTACTGCCAGCCATGTTTCTGACATCGTAGAGAATGGGCGCGTCTTTGCAGTCGAGTTCTCACCCAGGACCATGCGCGATCTCATTAATGTCTGCAGCCATCGCAGTAACATGGTCCCGATCTTCGCAGATGCCGGGAAGCCCGGGTCGTACAAGGCTATTGCAGGTTCGGTAGATGTGATATACCAGGATGTGGCCCAGCCCAACCAGGCTGAGATCGCATTGATCAATGCCAGGGAGTTCCTTAAGGAAGGGGGATACCTTGTAATGGTTATCAAGGCCCGGAGCGTAGATAGTACTGTAAATCCGAAAATAGTGTATGAGCAGGAATTGGATAAACTTGGCAAAGAGTTCAATTTACTTGATAAAAAAGTACTCAGACCATATCATCCGGACCATCTGGCAGTTATTGCACAAAAAACCTGACTTTTTTCAAATAAATCTATCAAAATCCATCAGATTGTAAAGGAAATAGTAAGTTCATTCCTCTGCATTATCCCCTCCGGATATGATCTTCAATCTCTTTACTCCGCCTATCTCACTGATTACCATTGCAGTAGAAGTCGGCACCAGTGATTCCCACTCTTCACCATCCAGCATCCTGCGGCGTATCTCGGTGCCCGAATATCTCTCCCGCTTGAATAGTGGTGACTGCCTGACCTCAAATCCTGCTTCCTCGAACAGCCGTATCACTAACGGGTTGTTTGAATACACCACCGTAAAAGGTGGTGTCATAGAAATAACATGGGACACCCAGACTGAATTGCGCTGGATATCCTCAATGGGTATTATGTAGTGTTTAACACCCAAGGTCTCCAGTGCTTCGGTCATCATTAGCACCCGCTCACCTGCCGTGAACAGATTATCGGGCTCATGGCTTGCCTGTGCGCTTCCGATGCCGATTATGATTTCATCTACCTTTTGTGCTATCGACTCAAGCACGTTCTGGTGTCCCAGGTGGTATGGTTGGAACCGTCCTATGTAGAATGCTCTTCTGGAGTCCATTCTCCGCCAGCCCAGACTACCTCATTGAACTTTTCATAGTCCCATGCATTATTTTTGTGTTTTTGGGCTGCAAGTTTCACGACGATATCCATAAAGATGGGTTTGTCGTGGTATTCCATTCCCTTGACTTTATCCAGGTATTCCTTGCCTATATTATTGCGGATAAAGATGGTACTCCATCCATCAGGGCTGCCTATACTACCTACACTGATATCTGCATAATAGGACGTGTAGTCCATACAGTGATGGCAGGGTTTTCGGGCCAGGTGAGCAATTTCCTTGATCGGGACCAACGCTTTATCGTCAGCGGTCTCTGCTACGAACTTGCCTTTTGCAAAGTCAAGTTTCTTTACAGTTTTCCGGTCCAGACCCATAATGTTGGGTATGATATTCTCTCCCATATCATCATAGGTAAAGCTCTCCATACATATCAGGCCAATAACCAGCTTGATCTTATCTGTAAGGTTCTCCCGAAGCAGTGAAGCTGCATGTGCCTGACAGGGAGTGCCAACCACAGCGATCTTTTCATAGTTCTTAAGTACTTCACGTAGACTGGATAATACAGGTTCATAGGTATATTTGGTACCGGCTGCACTTGCCACCTCATCGGCACTGGTCAGCACCACTACCTCGGTCTCCCAATCTTCATTCCGTGAAACACTAAGGGCAGCATCGATCTCACCCTGTTCAAAGAGTGATTTCAGGATACCGGTAACGGCTCCACCATCCTGGCCGTGTATAGAACTCTTGCCTATCCGCTGGTCGATGACATTATCTAATTCATCATCACCAGGGAAGCCATCAAGGATCGGGCAGATACGCTGACAGGCCAGACAGTTCTGGCAGGCCAGACATGTGTCACAGTCCACATAACATTGCCTGTTGGCACAATAATTGTCTTCCCTGCTGATCTCACTGAAGAGTTTGACCACAGTAGGTTCATCTACGCTAGGAGTGAACTTATCATAGTTCGCTTCATCGTACAACTGTACCTTGGCTGCCTGCATAGGGCAGATGGCTTCGCATCCGCCGCATGCAGTACACAGTGAATTTTTTATTACCTGGTATATCTTCGGGAACCCCATTTGTGGTGCGGGGATCTCAGCGCTCACCTACTTGCCTCCGATTATTTCCTTACCGAAGAGTTTGATCGATTTCTCCTTATTCGGACCGATAGGTGAACCGCATATGATCTGGGTCACACCGATCTTCTGGAGATTGGCAACTTTTTCAGCGCATGTTTCAGGTGTTCCGCAGATACTGAATGCATCCATCATAGCGTCTGTCACCAAACCGCCCATCAGTGCACCAAAGTCTCCTTTTGCAATAGCTGCACCAATTTCTCCTTTTGCTGCAACATCGATACCGTGGCGTTCAAGCACCATATCAGGTGAACCTGAAACAATGAATGCAACCACGATCTTAGCTGCACCAATGGCCTTTTCAGCATTTTTATCAATGGAGAAGCATGCATATGCGCCTACATCTACTTCTTTCGGGTCCCTGCCTACCTTCTTGGCACCGGCTTCTATTGCTTTGATGGCAATCTCGAAGTCCTTGGGATGGGAAGCGTTGATCAGCACACCATCTGCTACTTCACCTGCAAGTTCCAGCATCTTCGGACCCTGTGCACCCAGGTAAATAGGTATGTTGCCTGCCTTGAAAGCCATCTTGGCACCTTTGATCTTGACCCTCTCGCCGTCGATATTTACCTTTTTGCCTGAAAAGAAATCCCTTAGAGCCTGGACTGATTCTCTTGATGTCTTTAACGGCTTTTCCCATGCGATGCCCATTGCATCAAATGTGGCCAGGTCGCCGGGACCGATACCCATTATAGCCCTGCCACCGGAAATATCATTGATTGCAGCAATACTGGACGCTGTCACTGCAATGTTTCTTGTGTACGGGTTGGTTACTCCCGTTCCCAGTTTAATCTTGTTGGTACTCAAGGCCAGTACAGCCAGGGTAGTATAAACATCCCTGTTGTTGTAATGGTCTGTAATCCACACATTGTCAAATCCCTGATCTTCTGCTAACTTCGTATATTCAGCCAACTTCAGAACGGGGTCACTCGGTACAAATTCTATTCCATACATGTATGTCCCTCCATTAATAGTAAAAGTATTGATTCATTAATAACTTAAAAGCATATTGGTTTTATCCTGAAAAGCAAAAGATGGAGCATTTGGTAAAAATACAATATCTGTAATGGGTAATATACTGTAATGGGTTTAATTGAATAACAGATAATTGACAACAGGTGAATTAGTTACTATGAGACTGGACGCATTTTTAGTAGAACAGGAAAAAGTAGCCAGCCGGGGCAGGGCCCAGCGTGCAATTACCAATGGTCTGGTAAGGGTTGATGGGAAAATAATCCTCAAAGCGTCTAGACAAGTTGGATATGAAAATAAGATAGAGGTGAAAGAGGATATTGACGTGCCGGCAGGATACCTGAAACTCAAAGATATCCAGGCCCGCACCGGCATGATCCACCCCGGAGATGTTATACTGGACCTGGGTTCCAGTGCAGGCGGTTTTCTCATGTTTGCATCAGGGATTGCCGGGAGTATAAAGGGCATCGAGTACAGCGATGAGTTCATGCCGCAACTTAATAGTATCGCCAGGTCCCATGACAATATTACCGTTGTAAAGGATGATGTATTTACCATGCCCCTGTCATCAATGTCTGGTAAACCAGTTGATGTGATCT
>JAUWRA010000113.1 GCA_030610815.1 Methanosarcinales archaeon | reverse complement strand
CACAGTGCCAGCTGTGATTATGCCAATGGCACCACCGGTCTTATCTACCTGGAAACCGTCGGCTCTGAGCATGGCGATCCTGGCATACTTGTTCCATTCAACTGTGTGTTTTTGTTCAAGCACTGTAAGCTGTTCGTCCGAGACCCTGGTGAGTATGGCCCTGCCTTCATGTTTGAGATGTTCCATGGCAATATTGGCCAGGTCATCCGGGTTCTTTCCTTCTGAAAAGATGGCTTCAGGTATGCCTGTACGTTTCATCCGGTAGGGGTCTATGTTGGATATTTCGCTTAATGTATGGATGTTGCCGAGACGGATCTGTTTGCTGGCTTCTTCAACTTCGATGTCCCCGTTTTTTAATCTTTCAAGTAGACTGTTTAAATCCATGAAATATTTCAATCCTTTTTCCGGCTAATAATTGATTCCCATATCCAAACAACATGCGATTGCTCATTAAACCTGTTATGTGATAATTAATAAGCTGTTAAGGGTATTATATATGCTTGTATGAATATATTTCCATTATTGTAGGGATATTTTTTTGTTATACAGGGAGATGCGGTCCTGAAAAATACATTGGCATTAAAATGACAGTAGAAATAATAGTTGATAATACTTGCACAGGGTGTGGACGCTGCAGGAAGGTATGTCCCAAAGGTCCGATAATATGGGACATTATAACCGGGAAAGATGGTAATCCAAAATATTTTGCAGGGAACCCGGATTCATGTCTCTTCTGCAAGAATTGTGTGGGTGTATGTCCTGTAATGGCGATTACTGTGCGGAATAGAAGTACATCCTGTTGATGTGTCACATTGAACCGAATTATCAAAATGGATCGGAGCTGGGCATACTTCAATAATAACCACAGAGTTCGCATAACGACGAAGTACGCAGAGAAAGCTAAAAAAGCTCTGAGCACTTCGTTTCCTTAGCGATTCAAAGTTCACACAAATTCACAAGGTTGGCTGCCACCCTGCCGCCCTGTCGGGCTGCGGTGACAGGGGTAGGGGCAGTCACATACATTTATTCTGTCATATATTTCAACTGCTATCTACAGCTAACCAACATAACATTCACTTCGTCCCCCAGACCCCGGATACGCACGTATCGACGAAGCACCACAAAAGCGCCTGGCTGGCAATTACTTACCAAAAGCAACCAAAAAAAGTAGTTTGGAAGGGGAGCTAACCCCTTCCCCCTAAATCTCATTCTATACTCAAAACAGCCCGGAACTGATGAACATTGCAGAGAACAGGATAGCGATCATATTAGCCACCTTGATCAGTGCATTCAGCGCCGGACCTGAAGTATCCTTGAACGGGTCGCCCACCGTATCGCCTACCACAGCCGCTTTGTGAGCCTCAGAGCCCTTACCGCCGTATGCACCGTCCTCAATGTACTTTTTGGCATTATCCCATGCTGCGCCGCCGTTTGACATCATAAGTGCCATCAACAGGCCCACTACAATAATGCCGATAAGCATACCGGCCAGTGCTTCTTTGCCCAGTACCAATCCAACAGCCAGAGGTACACCGATGGCCATCACGCCTGGGAGTGCCATTTCCCGAATTGCGGCCCTGGTCACGATGTCCACGCACTTACCGTATTCGGGTTTTGCCGTGCCTTCCATGATGCCCGGTATCTCCCTGAACTGGCGCCTGACCTCGTTGACCACTTCAAAAGCGGCCTTACCAACCGCTTTCATTGTGACGGCACTGAACAGAAATGGCAGCAGTCCGCCAATGAACAGACCAACCACCACAAGCGGATTGGAAAGACTTAATAATTCTGGTTTATCCATTAATCCTACTTTATGCGTATAATCTGCAAATAAGGCCATTGCGCCCAATCCGGCAGAACCGATGGCATATCCCTTGGTCACTGCCTTGGTGGTGTTGCCCACACTGTCAAGAGCATCAGTGATCTTCCTGGTCTTTTCCGGTAGGTTTGCCATCTCAGCGATGCCGCCTGCATTATCCGTGATCGGGCCGTATGAATCAAGGGCAACGATTATGCCTGTGGTGGAGAGCATGGCAGCCGCTGCGATCGCAATACTATAGAGACCGATGATTTCCTCTCCTGGAACAAAGCCTCCGCCAACATAGTACGCTCCAAGAATGCCAAAAGCTATCACGAGCACAGGTATGAATGTACTTTCAAGACCTACAGACAGACCGGTGATAATATTGGTTCCGGCTCCAGTCTGTGAGGAAGCCGCGATAGATTTCACAGGCCTGTATGAAACAGATGTGTAATACTCAGTGATCACTACCATCAGGACCATGATAATAGTACCGATAAGGGCAGAGTAAAAGAACCGTATATCGCCCATCAGCATATCGTTTATGAAATAGAATGACACAAGGCTGATCACAGCCGCAGCAGCCACACCCTTGTACAGCGCTTTCATAATATTCTGGTCATCACCTATCTTAACAAAGAACACTGCAATGATGGATGCCACGATGGCAGCCGAACCCAGCATCAGTGGGAACAAAATCGCATTTGGGAACTTGTCGATAACAAGACCACCCAGCAGCATGGCCGCCAGTGCGGTGACCACATAGGTTTCGAACAGGTCGGCACCCATACCTGCGCAGTCACCTACATTGTCGCCTACGTTATCTGCAATGACACCTGCATTCCGCGGGTCATCCTCAGGAATACCTGCTTCTATTTTACCTACCAGGTCCGCACCCACATCGGCTGCCTTGGTAAATATACCGCCGCCAACCCTGGCGAACAGGCTGATGAGGCTGGCCCCGAACCCGAAGCCTATGACCATGTCAACGCTCTCTGGTGTTCCACCGAACAGGATAAAGAAGCCGCTGGTACCCAGCAGTGCCAGGCCAACCACGGCCATACCAGTGACCGCGCCGCCCTTAAAGGCTACGTCCATGGCCTCTTTGACCCCCTCTTTGGCCTTGTTTGCAGTCCTCACGTTGGCCCTGACCGAGACGTTCATGCCAATATATCCGGCCAGTGCCGAACTAACGGCTCCGGCCAGGAATCCTATTGTGGTCTTCATGTTCAAACCGCTTTCTTTTGGCAGTGCAATGAAAATGATAACTGCCAGTATTGCTGCCACAACGGCAATGGTCTTGTACTGGCGGTTCAGGTACGCCATTGCACCTTCCTGTATTGCGTCTGCTATCTTTTGCATTTCTGGTGTGCCGGGATCGTTCTTGAGTACGTTCTTAGCGAAAATACCGGCAAATACCAGACTTAATAATCCTGCCAGTGGGGCAAGATATAACAATGTTGATGGATCCATTGAATTCCTCCTTTTTCATAAGTGTTATTGGATATATCCCTCTATTGATTATGGTTATTTTTAATTATTAAAAATTTTAGCATTGGCTAAATCCGGCATTTTAAAGGCTTACATATATTAAAAGATTAACGGATTCCCATTAGTCTGCTATGGTATTATTTGCCAGTGTATCCATAGGCTTAAGAGAAAGTCAATCAAGAGTTATGAGGACGGGGAGCTGGAGATAAATAAACATGTGCTGCGAGGACACAAACTGCCCGAACCCTGCCTGCCGCCACACAAATATGTGAACAATATAAAGAAAATATAATTAACCATTAAAACATCCAAGTACTTCGATATCATGAAAAACGACTCTGACCCCAGGTACAAATGGCGCGCCATGTTAGTGGTTTCCATTGGAATATTCATGGCTACCCTTGATGCCAGTATCGTAAATCTTGCATTACCTGCCCTGAGAAACTATTTCAACACCGATATAGCCACTATAGAATGGGTAATACTCTCATACCTGCTGACCATTACCACCCTGCTGCTAACCCTGGGCCGGCTTTCAGATATGTACGGCCGCAAATCCATGTTCCTGGCAGGTCTGTTAATATTTACCCTGGGGTCAGGGCTGTGCAGCCTATCCGCATCAGCAGATCAGTTGATTGCGTTTCGTGTTGTGCAGGGACTGGGTGCCGCCATGTTAATGGCCAACAGTCCTGCCATTATCACAGCTGTGTTTCCACATACTGAGCGGGGCAAAGCACTGGGATTAATTGGTACGGTTGTCAGTATCGGTTCCATGTCAGGCCCGGCCCTGGGTGGTTTTTTAATCGACTGGGTGGGGTGGCAAAGTATATTCTACATCAACATTCCCGTTGGCTTGATTGGAACCGTGTATGCCTGGAAGACCCTGAAACCTGACCGGGTTCATGGCGCCCAGAAATTTGACATCAAAGGAGCTATTCTCATGTTCCTGAGCCTTATTTCACTGGTGCTGGTAATCACCAGGGGACCGGCACTTGGCTGGGATTCGCCGACAATAATTGGTCTATCTATACTGTTTCCCGTCTTTTTAATTTGGTTCGTATTTGTGGAAAAAAGGGCAGACCAACCCATGGTGGACTTGTCGCTGTTTCGGAACAGGCCGTTCTCGGCGTCGAATGTCAGCGGTTTCTTAAGCTTCGTTGCCATGTTCGCAGTGATCATTCTTATGCCCTTTTATATGAAAGACATACTGGGATACAATGAAAAGCTTATGGGCATGGCGTTTATTGCTATTCCGCTGGTCATGGCACTGGTGGCACCTGTAAGCGGCTGGATCTCAGACAGGACGAATTCATTTTTGCTCAGCAGCCTGGGTATGGCTGTTTCCTGCCTGGCCCTGTTCCTGCTGGCAAACCTGGACCAGGATGCTACCTTTTTTGATATAGTGGTCAGGATGGGAATGATAGGTTTAGGCATGGGGCTGTTCCAGTCACCCAACAACAGCATTGTTATGGGTTCTGTACCGAAAGACAGGCTGGGGATTGCAGGGGGAATGCTTGGAACGGTCCGCAATCTTGGTATGGTTACAGGTATAGCCATATCAGGGGCCGTGTTAACCAGCGGCATCCAGTCCAACCAGGCTGCGGGATTGGTATATAAAGCGGCCTTCCTTGGCGGCTTTCACGATGCATTCATGGTGGCTGCGGTAATATGTTCGGTTGGGATAATCACTTCACTGATGCGGGGGAAAAGAGGGAAGATAATCTGATGAGTTACATCGATGATAGGGGATAATTCCTTAAAAACGCTATACAGGCCACGTTACATTTTGTATGTGGCAATCGTTGACTACGAAAAAAGGGTGACAAAATGTGACTGAACAAGATTTAAGCACATACCCAAATTAATCCGACTTCAATGTAAGATTTTCCTGCATCAAAGCTTTTCCAGTGAAAACACCTTATGAAGCACCTGTACCGCCTTCGTAGCATCGCCTTCCTTTACAACAAAAGAAATATTATGCTGGGACGAGCCCTGGCTGATCATGATCACATTGACCTCATTTTTTCCCAGTGCATCGAACACCTTACCGGCAACACCCGGAGTTCCGGCCATTCCCACACCTACTATAGCCACCACAGATATATGGACATCATGGTCAATCTCACCCACCACACCATTCTTGAACTCCTGCTCCAACGCATTAACTGCCTGTTCCAAGTGTTCATCATTCACCACCACAGACAGGTTAGCCTCAGAAGAGCCCTGGCTGATCATTATAATGTTCACGTCCGCATCGGCCAGTGCAGTAAAAGCCCTGGCTGCCACCCCGATAGTACCTACCATGCCCGCACCGCTGATGTTCACCAGTGCCACCTTATCGATAACGGTTACAGCCTTTACTACATTCTGGACAGTATTCTGCTCTTTCACTATAAGGGTACCAGGATATTCTGGCTCGAACGTATTCTTGACCCTGACAGGTATATTGTGACGTATGGCAGGCTCTATAGCCTTGGGATGCAGTACCTTAGCCCCGAAATAGGACATCTCCATTGCCTCGATATAAGATATTACCTTCAGGGGTCTTGCCTCAGGAACCAGCTTGGGGTCCGTAGTCATGATACCATGAACCTCCTTCCACAGCCATATCTCATCGACATTAAGGGATGCCCCGATAATAGATGCAGTGAAATCAGATCCGCCACGGCCAAGTGTAGTGATAATACCGTGCTCATCTTCTCCAATGAATCCAGCCACTACGGGGATGGTGCCTGGTAATAACGGGGAGAGATGCTTTTTGATCTTCTCATATGATGATTCGAGGGGATAGGCGCTACCGAAATTGTTATCAGTGATTATTCCGATCTCGCCGCCTGTGAAATGACTTGATTCAACACCCAGTGACCTGATAGCACCGGATAGGATAGGTGCAGCCATTCGTTCCCCATATGATGACAGGTAATCAATAGACCGTAATGTAAGCTCTCCAAGATAACAAATACCTGTAAGGGCTTTTTCAATCTCCTCTATCCTTGTGTCCAGTTTGGCAATGATATCTTCGGTATTTGAATTATTGCCTAATGCTTCATGGGTGGCCGCATGATGCTGTTTTGTAAGATCAGCTATGAATTCCTTTACTCTTGAGACCTTACCATCTTTCGATGCCTTATGCGCCTCCTCGAGTATGGCATCAGTAACCCCGCCCAGAGCCGATGTTACCACAACTACCTGATTGCCATTTTCATGGTAATTCTTTACCAACTCTGCCACATGCCGCAGTCTCTTACCATTGGCGACCGATGTTCCGCCAAACTTCATTATTACCTTCATAGGAAAACCACTGGTGTCTATTTTTAGTTCTTAACTGGTCAAACAGCTACATAAGATTTTGGTTCAACCCGACTTCCATAATTGGAATTCGGTTCTAAAGAAAATGCTCAAGTCGTTTAAATGATCTAAGCCAACAGGACAGTATATATATTGAAAAAAAAAGGAAAAAAAGCCAGTACTTATGCCGCTGCTTCCTTTACAGACGGCTCGGAAAGTACATGGGACTTTAATATCTCAACACGCCTTAACGGATACAGGCTTTTTACATCCCTGTATATCTGGGCAGAGAGTTTGCCCAGGACAGCATCCTGTACAAAGGTGTTGAAATCTGATTCACGTGCCCTTCGCTGGACTATTGAGGTCATATACTGCCTGATAGCTTTGATCTGGCTGGACCTGGCCCGCTTGACTGTGAAACATGTGGGTTTGACACGGAACTTATATCCGTCTTTGGTCATGACATCCAGATTTGCAGTTATCATTGAAGTCTGCCTCTTTATAAGTGACCTTAAGTAATCCCTGGTGAGTTCATGGCCAATGAACTTGGTATAGGCTGAGTCTCCTCCTATCTGGTCGATCTTAAGCATCAGTTTTACATTATACTTTGACATGTCATTGGTGAGATCTCCCAGTGTGACTTCAATAACCCTGCCAAGTAATTGTTCAGGTTCATTTGAAAAAGTTTCACCGATTTCCTGCTGTCCCATCATGTCAGGTGTGACTATATTGTACCACTGCTTGGATTTCCAACCATCGACTTTTCTTTGACCTCTCTTCGCTTTTGCCAAACTTGTTCCTCCGATTATAATATCATTTTAATATTTGATTTATTTTGGTCCATTCTCATGATGGATACCGTAATGTGATAAGTACCTAAGTGGGTTTATCATTATATAAATGTGATGTCTTGGGGGGAATTGGGATATAATTTTATTATCCTCACTTTCGAGCTAATCAACTTCTTAAAAAACCAAAATGTGGGGATATGGAAGTTTCCTTGATGGGCAAGCGATGCAGGAATACGTTATTTTGCGAAAGATTATTGGGTGTTTTCGTTAAGAAAATGGATTTGTAGAACTGGAGCAACTTCCCAGGCAAGAATTATGTATGAGCTAAACAAATACAAAGTTGCTAACGCAAAAACCAGACCGAATGTTAATTCAGCAAATATTTGCTGAAATATAGAAAATAGGCGGTATTATTGTTGGTTAGTACTGGTTATTGTTGAAGGTATTGTAAGACAGGAGCCTGAATGAACACATACTCAAAAAAAGTGGCAGTAGAACAGTTTAGTAAGCGCTCGAATGCCTATGCGGCATGCGGTGCCCTGATGGACCAGGCTGACCTGGATACTGTGGTGGGACTGCTGGACCTGACCGGCATGGAGCGGGTATTGGATGTGGCTACTGGTACGGGCTTTCTTGCCATGGCCCTGTCACCTCATGTGAAGGAGGTCATTGGCATTGATATCACGCCGGGGATGCTGGAGCTAGCGGTGCAGGCTGCACGAAAAGGGGAGCTTGATAATATTACATGCCTGACTGGAGATGTAGAGCACCTGCCCTTCGGGGAGTCGGAGTTCGATGCGGTGACGTGCAGGTTCTCGTTCCACCATTTCCCAGGACCCCGGATGTCCATGTGTGAGATGGCCAGGGTGTTGCGACCGGGTGGCAGGCTGGTTATTGAGGATATGTTATCTTCTGAGGATACGGCAAAGGCAGTGTACCAGAACAAGATGGAGAACCTGAGGGACCCGTCGCATATCAAACACTACAAGGCATCTGAGATTGAGCGGATGATGCATGAGGTTGGGCTGGTGGTGGTTGACAGGGTTGATGGGAGTTCTGATTTTGACTTTGGGCACTGGATAGGGATGGCAGACCCGCCAGCAGTGAATGTGGAGAGTATCCGGGAGATGATGAGGTTGTCGATGGATGGGGACTTGTCCGGGCTGGATGTGCGGGTGAAGGATGGGAGGATGGTGTTTAGTTATACTACAGCGATTGTGGTGGGGAGGAAAGGGGTAAGTGGGTATTAGGGGGGTGTATGGGTATACCCGTTCGAAATGTAACGAGG
>JAUWRA010000064.1 GCA_030610815.1 Methanosarcinales archaeon | reverse complement strand
CATGATATTGAGAATATGACCCCGGAAGAGAGGCATGTATATCAACAGGTACTGGACGCAATTCTCTCAGGGAAGAAGAATACCATCGAACCCATACTTGGCACATTAACTGAAAATGAACCAGGCATTGGACCAAATATTAAACCTGACATTAAACCCGACGTTGAACCAGACACTAAACCTGACATTAAACCTGACGTTGAACCAGACATTAAATCTGACATTAAACCTGACGTTGAACCAGACACTAAACCCGAGATTAAATCTGACATCAGAACACCAGTGCAGGATACTGATGAACACATGGTTCCGGCAGGCGATGCCGATGATAAAGCGTTGGGAGCGATACCGACTGATACAGGGACAACATTAGGAGTACCGGACCAAGAACCAATAGATGAAAAACAGGATATATCGGGGGTATCGGCAGCCGATAATACACCTGCCACTGAAAAATCACCCCCTCAGGAAACAAAAACACAGGTTACCTCTCCACCACTTCATAAAGAAGAAATGGGCAGGGACTCAGATGAAAAAGGCAAAAAGGATATAAATAAAGAATACATTGTTGTGCGATTACTAAAGGACATCCCAAAGTTCAGGGGTGCCGATGGACGCAACTATATATTGGGTGCCCAGGACGTGGCTGTTTTACCGAAAGTAAATGCGAAACCCCTCATAAAACGTAAGGTAGCGGTACAGATAGAAAGTACTTGACAATAATCAGAATAAATAATATCACTCACAAAGGATGAAAATAATATGAAGATGCCAACAAAGTTCAGGACGCATTGCCCATTTTGCAAGACCCACACAGAGCATAAAGTAGAAAGGGTCAAGAAAGGTAAGGCATCGTCAATGACGAGAATTACGAGACAGAAACACAGACATCAGGGAATAGGCAATACTGGCAAGTTCTCAAAGGTGCCTGGCGGCGACAAGCCGACAAAGAAAGTGGCACTGAGGTACCGGTGCACCGTATGCAAGAAAGCATACCAGAAGAAATGTTTCAGGGCCGGTAAGTTCGAACTTACGGGGTGAATGCAAAAATGTTACAAGAACCCAAAAGTAGATTCCTCAAAGTCAAGTGCAATGATTGCGAGAACGAGCAGGTGATCTTCGGCAGTGCCAGCAGTATTATTGTATGCCAGGTATGCGGCCGCACACTTGCAGAACCCACAGGTGGAAAGGGAATAATCAAAACACAGATTCTCGAAGTACTGGAATAGATACATAAGAATTGATACCGGAGATAAATATGGAACGAAAAGGCTGGCCTGAAGAGGATGAACTGGTTGTCTGTACAGTAAAGCAGGTCAAGGACTTCGGTGCATTCACCGAACTTGACGAATACGGCCAAAAAGAAGGCCTGATCCATATATCCGAGGTAGCTGCCGGTTGGGTCAAATACATCAGGGACCATGTGAGAGAGGGGCAAAAGATTGTCTGCAAGGTCCTGAATGTTGAACCTACGAAGCATCATATCGACCTGTCGTTGAAGGATGTTAATGAACACCAGCGGCGGGAAAAGATACAGGATTGGAAGAATGAGCAAAAGGCCGAAAATTGGATAAATTACGTGGCCGAGGTCACCAAAACCGGTCCTGAAGAACTGGAAGAACTTATCGACCAGCTCTATGAAATTTATGACAGCGTATATGCAGCCTTTGAAGAAGGTATGCAGAACGGGGCAGATGCATTGATAAATGAAGGGGTGAACAATGCACAGGCCGAAGCCATCAGCAATGTGGGAATTGAAAATATAAAAATTCCGTATGTGGAGATCACAGGATACATGGACCTGTCATGCCCGACGCCCGAAGGCGTGGATGCCGTCAACAAATCCCTTAAATCCGCTGCTAAGATCAAAGTGGATGAAGATGTGAAAGTTGATGTCAGCTACATGGGTGCCCCGAGATACAGGATACATGTTACAGCTCCTGATTATAAAAAAGCCGAGAATGTACTCAAACAATCGGCAGATGCAGCTATCAAAGTTATCAAGAATGCCAAGGGTACCGGCTCATTCCACAGGCATAATGAAGCCAAGGCTTGAAGGATTATTATGGGTCAACATATCAAATACTGTAGCGAATGCGCAAATTATACTCTAAAAGACAAGTGCCCATCCTGCGGCGGTACAACTATTAACCCGAAACCTGCCCGGTTCTCACCGGAAGACAGGTACGGTAAATACAGGCGATTGATGAAAAGCCAGTTAAAAGAGAGTTAGATGTAAATGAAAGAAACAATTGTAAATATAATAAAAAAAGTCGAACTGGAAGATCCCATTCTGATCGAAGGTCTGCCAGGTGTGGGCCATGTGGGCAAACTGGTAGCCGAGCAGATGGTGGAAGAACTTGAAACTGAAAAGATCGTGGAGATATATTCTCCCCATTTTCCCCCTCAAGTTATTGTAAAAGATGATTTTTCAGTTGAACTTGTCAAAAATGAATTCTATGCATATAAATCAGATACCCATAATGACCTGCTGATCGTGGTGGGAGACCACCAGAGCGTTACCAATGAAGGACATTATGAAATCTCTGGTATCATCCTGAACATAGCAACAGAGTACAACGTTAAGCGTATCTATACCCTTGGTGGCTATGGCACAGGACAGCTTACTGAAAGCGAAGCCGTGCTGGGTGCAGTGAACAATACCGACATGGTCGAGGAACTTAAAGTGTTTGGTGTGGAATTCAAGGACAACGAGCCTGCAGGCGGAATAGTAGGCGTGTCGGGCCTGCTTCTGGGTTTGAGTAAAATGAGGGGCATAGATGCCGCTTGTCTTATGGGTACTACTTCAGGTTATCTTGTAGACCCGAAAAGTGCCCAGGCAGTACTGACCGTACTTAGTTCTATCCTGGACATGCAGGTAGATACCCAAAGCCTGGAGGAAAGAGCCAAGGACATGGAGCGTATAATGGCAAAGATCCTTGAAATGGAACAGATACAGGGACCACGTGATATTGGTGCAGACGAAGACCTGCGGTATATCGGTTAACAAAAAAAGAAATTGTTTAAAACCATTCTGAATGGTAAAAACACCAATATTCCCAATATCCACATAAATTGTATGTTATTGATTATATAATGTTAATTGTATAATCAATAATATATACTATTAATTATACAATATTTCATTCAATAGGTATAATACTCATCGATATTTTTCTTTAATTTTGTACCTTCCCTGAGCCCTATTTTCAACGCCTTTTCATTAATAGGCAGCAGATCCGCCCTCATACGCTCTTTCAGTGCTTCCTTTAACGATACCGGTCTTACGATATCGGTAAGAGCTATTATACTTCCCAGTGCGATCACATTGGCGATAATGACCACACCTGCCTTTGTGGCCAGTTTTGTAAATGGTATGCTGTAATGTTTGATAGGAGGATGGTGTATGACCAGGGTAGAATCCACTATTAAAATACCATCATCCTTCAATTCAGGAACAAATTTATTGCATGATTCCTGGTTCATAGCCAGTACAATATCCATTTTTTCAGGTATGGGATAATCGATGGGATTGTCACTGATGATCAGGTTCGACCTGCTGGCACCACCCCTGGCTTCAGGGCCGTAACTGCTGGTCATTGTCACGTTCTTTCCGTCCCTGACTGCTGCATGCGCCAGCAGCGCGCCACCCAGGATAAGACCCTGGCCACCCGAACCTGATAAGCATAAATGGTGCTGCGTCATAGCCTGTCACCACCTGCCTTTTTAACGATCTGGCTGTATCTTTCCAGATAATCAGGTTCATCCAGGTCTACAAGAATACCGACAGGGAACTGCTCGCCTACCTCCCCTGGCGGTATCTTCTTGAATGCCGGGTTAGAGAGAGAATTATCCTTATACCACATCATCATGTCCACCGCACTGCCTTTTTTATTGCGCCTGCCATACTGTACCGGGCATTGGGACAAGGCTTCTACTACGCTGAAACCTTTCTTATCGATGGCCCTGGACAGCATGGCATCCAGCATTTTGGCATGGTATGTAGTTGACCGTGCTACAAAGGATGCACCACAGGCCTCCACCAGTTTACAGATGTCGAATGGCTTTTCTATGGTGCCGTACTGGGCGGTACTGGCCTTGCACTCCATGGGCGTGGTTGGGGAGTACTGACCCCCGGTCATGCCGTAGATGTTGTTGTTAATGATAAGAGCGGTCAGGTCAATATTTCGGCGGCAGGTATGTATCAGATGGTTGCCGCCAATGGCAGTAGCATCACCATCCCCCATGACCACGATAATGTTAAGTTCAGGATTTGCCAGCTTGATGCCTGTAGCAAATGACAGTGCCCGGCCATGGGTAGTATGAAGAGTATTAAAGTCCAGGTAAGTGCTCATCCTGCCTGAACAGCCTATACCGCTGACAAGCACGATCTCGTCCTTGGTAAACCCTGTCCTTTCAATAGCCCTGACAAGTGCACCCATGACTATGCCTATACCGCAGCCTGCGCACCATACATGAGGGAATTTCTTATCAGGCCGCAGGTACTTGTACATGGTCTCTGAAGTGTGTATCATAATGCTGCCCCCTCTATCTTTTCCATGATCTGTGCCGGGGTTACCAGTTCACCATCTACCCTTGTGACCCGCACCGCTCTCTTGGGGCAGGATTTCAGCACTTCACCATATACCTGCCCGTAGTTCATCTCTGGCACAACGAACAACTTAACCTTCTTACTGATGTTCTCCAGATGGAACCTGGGGAAAGGCCACAGGGTTATGGGTCTGAGCAATCCGACCTTTAACCCTTCGTTCCTGGCAATATTTACGGCCTCACGGGCAGAGCGGGCTACACTTCCGTGTGCCACGATACAGATGTCGGCATCTTCAAGCATATATTCCTCTATCCTGATAATATCATGCAAATTGTTCTTGATCTTGTAGATGAGTTTGTCCAGGCACTGTTCCACTTCCTCGTGAATCAGTGTGGGATAGCCGGATTTGTCATGCACCATTCCAGTCACGTGGTACCTGTATCCCTCACCGAATGGTACCAGGGGTACTATCTCACCACCAGGCAGGTTATCGTAAGGATTGTACCAATCAGGTGGTACAGAGGGTTCAGGTCTGTCAATGACCTCAATTTTTTCCGGTAACTGGACATTTTCCCACATATGACCGACTATCCCATCCATTAGCATGATCACCGGACTGCGATATTTCTCAGCCAGGTTAAAAGCATGGATCGTGAGGGTATAGCATTCCAGCACTGATTGGGGTGATAATACAATAATGGGATGGGCCCCGTGGGTACCCCACCGGCTCTGCATCACATCACCCTGGCTGGGCCTGGTGGGCATCCCGGTACTTGGCCCGCCCCTCATTACGTTTACTAATACGCAGGGTATCTCTGCCATTGCTGCGAAACCCAGGTTTTCCTGCATTAGCGAGAATCCAGGGCCACTGGTAGCGGTCATGGATTTGACTCCAGCCAGTGAGGCACCGATAATGGCACCCATGCTGGAGATCTCATCCTCCATTTGTATGAAAGTACCTCCTACCTTTGGCAGTTCGACTGAGAGGAATTCGGCTATCTCTGTGCTGGGTGTGATGGGGTATCCGGCAAATAACCTCATGCCCGCAGCCAGTGCCCCCATTGCACATGCCTCATTGCCATGTAGTAATAGATCCTTATGTCTCTTCATGCTCAGCCTCCTTTATGTCCGAATTTTTTTTCACTGTAATTGCATAGTCGGGACAGTGGATATCACACAAACCGCACATAATACAGTCCTTGGGCCTGGCTGCATAAGGATATCCGGCCGTGCCGCTTTCCAATACATTTTTTGGACAGATGGCTATGCAGATGCCACATTTCTTGCACCATCTAGAAAAGATATGTATGGGATCGTCATTTTTCTGTTTCATCCTGGTAAACGTCCATCTTTATTTGGATATGAATTTAAACAATATGTCAGTGTTTGGGAAATATAAATAATATTCGATAAGAGTAAGCTATCTTAATGGAAAATATTCCGGACGTATAGGAAATTATATACTTTCCCGTATGATTAGAAAATACGAATGAAGTGAGCATTTTCTTAGTGTAGAAAATGAATGAATAAATGAATGAATGAAATACACGATTAAGTTGCCCATTTTACAGTAGAATAAAAAAATGAATCTACTCCGGTTTGGAATAGAAATAGGCCCCGACTCCCCAGGGGGCCTCAATTGTTAATTGACGTGGAAGGATATACCTGAAATGCCAGGTAATTTGACTATCAGACGATTATATGACCTTTAATATGCCATATGATATGCCAGTTTTTGCTTTTGCATTAGGTCCATTTTTGCATATACGGCATCATACAGTGCCATGATCTGGTTCGTATCGGTGGGATCATTAAGCTCATGGGCCGCTTGTTTGAATATCTTCCATAGATCTTCCGGATGGGAATTTATATTATCAACGGTTCTTTGTGCTATTGGTTCTACAGTTTCCTGTATTACTGGTACGTTGGCCTCCCGGTTCTTGTTGAATGCTTCCTTGTATAGTTCAAATGCTCTAGGGTTTGTCTGTTCCCATGTTCTTACATGAGTTGGTAGTTCCATTTCTTCGGACATGCTTCATCACTCTCCATTTGTATTAATAATACTATTTTTCGTAATATTTAGTATTACGATAGTACATATTTGTGTTACAAATATATAAGATTTACGCTATATCTGTCCCTGGGACATAATTATTTTGGGATTCAATATGCTGCGGCTTTTTTTTGAAAAAAAATCAATTAGAGGATTATCAGGTGAGGACCCGATCAATACATGGGTTTCGGCGATTTAATTTATTGCGACCAGTCAAATGAAACAAATTTAAAAATCTACCTGCCCACAATCAATGAAGATAAACTTATTAGTTATTACAACCTTATCAGAATCCATGAACAAGACATATGTTGAGATTGCTTCTTCAGTTGGCGCTGTAGCAGTGTTCATTATTTTAATTGTTATTGTCAATACAACATTTTCAGCTTATGCTGCCTATGGAAATGTAGTAATATTACTTATTTTTGTGATAAGCGTGGGATTGATCGGCCTTAAACTTGCTGAGATAAGTAACTGACCTTTTATCACAGTATCTCCGAATAACTCCCGAATTCCTCAATTCGGTTTATACTGCTGTATATTTCAAAATTATACAGCTAATATCCATCAATTTCCAATACCAACTCTTATTATGTGATTTATTTAAAAATGATTCAAGAATAAATTGAAAAAAATAATCGTGCAGGTTAAAGATAGAAATCCTAACTCAACTGCACATATTTTGACTTTGTTTAAAGCGTGTTAATTATCCGGTATACACCGGACAAACACAAGTGTATGACTATAAACTTCAGAATTATCTCTTCGGTCTATGGTTTTTATAGCACTCTCTGCAGTACACCGGTCTATCAGGATCGGGTACAAAAGGCACTTCGGTTTCCTGACCACAATCGGCACATGTAGCTTTATGCATTTCCCTCGGTCCAAAACCGCCTCTACTTTCGAAGCCTCTTCGTTCCATTTATTCTCATCCATTGTTGTTTAAATCAACTAATACAGAAATCCGCTCATGAGAATACGTGAATCCTGATGAGGTTTAAAAGATTAATTGACAAGGTTTCTTTACTATCTACTGGTTTATAGCACTATTGCTCAACATTTTATTTTAATACCATTGCTCAGCACTTCAGAACCGCCAGACCCTAATCAACATCACGATGATAGGACTGTACCGACCTGACATCGATCAGGTTTTCCCGTGCCGCTCTAATACCCCTTGCAGCAGCCAGGGCAGCAGCAGTGGTAGTATGGTACGGGATATTGTATTTGATGGCAGATTTTCGGATATAGCTATCCTCGTAAACACCCTCCTTACCGATAGGCGTATTCAGTACGAACTGTATCTCCTGGTTATGCATTGCATCAACAATATTTGGCCGCCCCTGATGCATTTTCTTGATAACTTCACATTCGATCCCGTTTTCCTTAAAGAAACTGGCTGTGCCTTTCGTGGCAAGTATCGTAAATCCCATTGAAAACAGTTCCCTGCCCACAATAAGCGCACGCTGCCTGTCGCCTGACGCTACAGTGATAAGTGCAGTGCCTTCAAGGGGTAATGAAGACCCGGCAGCAACCTGGGACTTGAAAAAAGCGATCTCAAATGAATCTGCCATGCCCAGCACCTCACCTGTAGAACGCATCTCAGGCCCGAGCACGGGGTCAACCTCAGGGAACATATTGAACGGGAATACAGTCTCCTTGACACCGAAATGCGGGTAAGTACGCAGGTGGGTATCCATATCTGACAGTTTCGCACCAAGCATGACCTGTGTTGCAATTTGTGCCATTGATACGCCTGTAACCTTGGACACTAATGGCACAGTACGTGAAGCCCTTGGGTTCGCTTCCAGGATATAAACAACATCGTCCTTGATGGCATACTGGATATTCATAAGTCCCACAACCTTCAATTTAATGGCGATACGGCGCGTGTATTCTTTAAGGATCTCCATTTGTTCCTCTGGGATACCTACAGGAGGCAATACACATGCACTATCACCCGAGTGGATCCCGGCAAGTTCGATGTGTTCCATGATCGACGGGATAAAAACATCAGTACCGTCAGATATCGCATCCACTTCACATTCCAGTGCATCCTCAAGGAACTTGTCTATAAGCATTGGCTTCTCAGGTGTTATCTCAATAGCTCCGGCAACGTATTTTTCAAGCATTTCATCGTCATATACGATCTCCATACCCCGTCCGCCAAGCACATACGAGGGACGGACGATCAGTGGATAGCCTATTCGCCCGGCAACATCCAGTGCTTCTTTTAGTGATCTGGCAGTACCGGGTTCCGGCATGGGTATCTCCAGATTCCTGATAATGTCTGCAAACCGCTCTCGGTCTTCTGCCAGGTCAATGCTCCTGACCGACGTTCCCAGGATGTTCACGCCTGCCACTTCAAGTTCTGCGGCAATGTTCAATGGTGTCTGGCCGCCGAACTGCACGATTGCCCCGATTGGTTTTTCCTTGTCATAGATGCTCAGTACATCCTCTACGGTAACAGGTTCAAAGTACAGCTTATCCGAAGTATCGTAGTCGGTAGACACTGTTTCAGGGTTGCAGTTGACCATAATGGACTCAAAACCAAGTTCGCGCAGCGTGAAAGCGGCGTGCACGCAGGTATAGTCGAACTCAATACCCTGTCCTATTCGGTTGGGCCCGCCGCCGATGATCATGATCTTCTTCCTGTCAGATACAGGTACCTCATCGTTGGCATTGTAGGTAGAGTAGTAATAGGCTGCATCCTCTGCTCCACTCACAGGCACGATGTTCCATGCCTGGTGCAGGCCAAGTGATAAGCGCTGCTCACGTATCTGTTGTTCTGGTACACCCAATATCTGGCCCAGGTACTTATCAGAAAAACCATCTTTCTTGGCCTGGATAAGCAGTTCATCCGGCAGCTTGCTGCCTTTGTACTTCAGGACCTTTTCTTCCAGTTCCACAAGTTCCTTCATTTGCTCTAAGAACCAGTGCTTGATATGCGTTATCCTGAACAATTCATCAACAGACATCCCTTTTCGAAGTGCTTCGTAAATGATGAACTGACGTTCGGATGAAGGCTCTACCAGTAGTTTTTGCAACTCATCCAGTGATAATTCGTTGAAGTTTTTGGCAAATCCCAGTCCGTAGCGCCCGGTCTCAAGGGAGCGGATGGCTTTCTGGAATGCTTCCTTGTAATTCTTACCGATGCTCATGGCCTCGCCAACAGCACGCATCTGTGTACCAAGCTGGTCAATGGAGCCGGGGAATTTCTCAAAGGCCCAGCGTGCGAACTTTATAACCACATATTCACCTGACGGTGTGTACCTGTCCAGTGTGCCGTCACGCCAGTATGGAATATCCTCCAGCAGCAGGCCGACTGCCAGTTTTGCAGATACAAGTGCGATCGGGAACCCTGTAGCTTTGGAAGCCAGGGCAGATGAGCGTGATGTGCGTGGATTGATCTCGATCACGACTATACGGCCGGTCTCGGGGTCGTGGGCGAACTGGACATTGGTGCCGCCTGTAACTCCGATCGCATCCACAATGCGGTACGAATAGTCCTGCAGTCGCTCCTGTAATGCTTCATCGATGGTGAGCATGGGTGCAGAGCAGAAGCTGTCGCCTGTATGCACGCCCATGGCATCGATGTTCTCAATAAAACAGACAGTTATCTTGTTACCTTTTGCATCCCTTACCACTTCAAGTTCAAGTTCCTCCCAGCCCAGTACAGATTCTTCCACAAGTATCTGCCCGATGAGGCTGGCCGATATACCCCTGGCACCAATAGTGCGCAGTTCATCCACGTTGTAGACGAACCCCCCGCCTGTCCCGCCCATAGTGTAAGCAGGCCGGATGACCACAGGATATCCGATATCTTTCGCTATCTTTTCAGCTCCTTCTATGCTGAAGGTAGTGTCACTGCGTGCAGTCTCCACACCAACACTTTCCATGGTCTCCTTGAAAATGGTACGGTCCTCGCCACGCCTGATGGCGTCGGCCTGTACCCCTATGAGTTCGATGCCGTATTTTTCCAGGATACCCTTCTCATAAAGTTCAAAGGACAGGTTCAGCCCTTTCTGCCCGCCCAGGTTTGGCAGCAGGGCGTCAGGGCGCTCCTTGTCTATGATCTTCTCCAGGGTTTCAATGTTCAGCGGCTCGATATAAGTAATATCAGCCATGCCGGGATCGGTCATGATAGTGGCAGGATTGGAATTGACGAGCACGATCTCATAACCAAGCTGGCGCAGTGCTTTGCAGGCCTGGGTGCCAGAATAGTCAAATTCAGCGGCCTGGCCGATAACGATCGGGCCGGACCCTATAATTAGTACTTTGTGGATGTCCTCTCTTTTGGGCATATCTTCACCTTCTCCAGAAGGGACATTATGACATAATACTCTTTTGTATTATACCGATATTCTTTTTATTTCAAAGGTTAGTATCTACATAATGAATATCCAGATAATGGGCGGGTCGGTCAATATCACAGACCTGGACAGATTTCTCAAACAACTCTCAGACATCGGAAACACTCACAATGTAACGGTGCAGGCATTGAACGCTGACCTGGTATCAGGCAGCAGGCACTTGATGTTTGCAGTAGGGAAGGCCATAAGGTCATTTGGATCGGGCAGGAACACTGCAAATAACCTTGGAATGGAGATAATGCTGTATGCTTCAGGTAACCTCCAGATAGGCCGGGCACTGGGCATGGGTGTGAAAACAGGGGATAACCGTGTAGCTGTGGTAGTGGCAGGTAACAACGGGGTGGACAGTGCTATTAGTGAAGTAAATGAAGTGCTGGATACCGTTGACCCTGCAGTACTGGAATATTCAAAGGCCAAGCAGGACGGCTTACTGGAATTCTTTAATATAACTCGCGATGAACTGGATGCCGTAGGTGAAAGCAAGATGCCTGAACTGGTGCTGGAGAGGGTGGCCCTGGTTGATGTGATCAAATAGGGTGAGTTGAGTTATCCACTTCAAAAAGTATGTTCAAATGCAAGATTAATGTAGACACAGATTTCACAGATTACACTGATTTTCACAACCACTATCAATCTGTGTAATCAGTGCAATCTGTGTCTTAAAATTCATAGCACTATGATCAATTACAATTACATTTTACAGATCATACGATCTGCTTGAAGGCATAGTTAATTTTGTCGGGAGTACAATGTAGAACTCACAAAGATCATCCCCCCTCCCTATGGTCTTTTTGGATTTTATCAATGCATCGCCCTTGAATACGTAGTCAGTAGCACCTTTTAGCAAACTGTGGGTAATA
>JAUWRA010000027.1 GCA_030610815.1 Methanosarcinales archaeon | reverse complement strand
GTATCCACTTAACTCCCGTTGAGAACCAGTCCATAAACTGGTTCCATGTCCTAGGCTCGTCCACGTCTGCTTCTGGCATTACTCAACATTAAACTTTTCCACTTATATGAAGTTTCGGGAGTTAAGTGGATACCCCAGTTTGTCTATAACTTTAGTAAAATTACTATAATACCCTTTTGATTAGCAGTGAGTGGATATTACTCAATTTGAGTCTGCCTGGCTACACAGAACCTGCAAAGGGCTTCATCATTATCTTTCTGCTTGTCCTTCACAGGACAGTAATAATGGTCCCCGATCTTTTCCACAAAAAACCCGCCAGGGAAAGGCGTACCTTCAGGATGGGGCGGTGTTTGGGTTATGAAGATATTGTAAAGAGCACATAAATGGTACAGCACAGTCATATCATGTGCCTGGGACGTGTCTTTCGTATCAATATTATCAAGTTTTTCCTGGAAACTTTCCAAAAATTCAATAAACTGTTCTTTATCAAGTATCTGGTTAGGGGAATGTGTTTTATCAATAATTTCTTTAAAATTTGAAAAAAGTTGTTCTGCCATCTTTTCCCTGAACACTTTTTTATATTTAGAGGGGAGATACTTACATTCCTTCTCCAATTGGCCCTGTATTTTCATCAGGTCAAAAACAGTATATGCTGAGAGTTCTTTATTAAGTTTTGATAGCAGGGTCTGCTGGTCATGCACAGATTCACGTAGTTCATGGACACTTTTGAGTTTCTTAAATGAAGACGCTGCCATAGTAATGCATCAACCTTTACGCTTATAATAATACATCAACCTTTGCGCTTCAGTATTTCAATTTCACTATCCGGCTTTCCCACATAGACCTCATCTGCATTAAGGAAAATACCGTGTTCGACCACTCCGGTACAACTGGATAATTCCCTGGCAAGCTGTTCAGGGTCATTGATCATACCAAAATCAGCATCCACCACGAAATTACCGTTATCTGTGATCACAGGTCCGTCTTTATGCACCGCCATACGCAACACAGGCTTACCTTTTAGTTCCCTTACCTGGCGGTTAACCAGTTCCAGGGCCTGCGGCATGACTTCCAGGGGTACATAGTGGTCCAGCACTTCAACCACTTTGGTCGGGTCCACAAGTACCACGAACCGCCTGGCTGAAGCTGCGATGATCTTTTCGTTTGTGTGGGCGGCACCTCCACCCTTGATCACGCACAGGTTCGCATCAACCTGGTCCGCACCGTCGATGGCTATATCCACAACCGGGTCCTGTGCAAGTGAGGTGAGGGGAATGCCATGCTCAATTGCCAGCATTTGTGACTGGTATGACGTAGGAACACCTCTTATGTCCAATCCCTGTTTCACTCTGTGTCCAAGTGACTCAATTGCAAAAGCAGTGGTTGACCCTGTACCAAGACCCACTACCATTCCGTCCACGACAAGATCTGCAGCAGATTCACCAACTGCTTTTTTCTCACTTGTATTTGATTTTTCAGTTCGGTCTTTCATTAGAATTGACATTAAACCCTAATGTTCCAAGTATCTTTTGGATTATCCCACTTTTCTTGGTATCAGGGATAAATTCAACTCCTGTGAGTTGTGCTGCCAGTTTCCTGATGGCAATAGATGCCGGTGAATCAGGATTTGAAATTACCAGTGGAATCTTATTCAGGCCAGCTCTATGCACATTGATATCATCGGGAATTGCAGCAAGTATCTTTAATTCCATGGTCTTTTCGAGCAATTCTATTGCTTCATTTTCACCATGTACATTAGTGCGGTTCAGGATCGCACCGTCGATGATCGGATCTGTTGACTCTGCGATGAGTCGCATTCGCAGAGCATCTGCCATAGATATTAGATCAGGAGTGGAAATGATCATAACGTGATCTACTACAGATAATAACAAGACAATATCTTCGTTTAAGCCTACCGGGCCATCTATTAATATATAATCTGCCTTATCCTTCAGGTTGTCCAGTACATCTATCATACCGGAAGGATCAGCTGCCTGGTATCCTTCGATACTTTCCCCGCCCGGAATGAACTTCAATCCGTGGGGTCCTTCATAGATGGCTTTTTCTATCGGTTCACTGCCGGCAAGGACGTCATGAATAGTTATTGGTGGATCGATCATACCAAAAACAAGTCCCAGATTCGGCATTGCCAGATCAGCATCAATTACGATGATCTCTTTTCCTGACATTGCAAGTGCGATTGCAAGATTTGAGAAAATAGTGGTTTTTCCCACCCCACCTTTTCCAGATAATATAAGATATATCTCAGCTGTCATAATGCTCATCATGTCTTAGGGAAATCCTTTTTAAATTAAACATCATAACAAGTATATAAATATGTGTGATTTCATAAAGATGAGGCTATAATCATGGATGATTTTATTGATCAATCAAAAGTATTCTTTAGATGTACTGTTTGTGAATTTGAATTCCAGACCGACCCGAACTTCATTCCGATCAAATGTCCACAATGTGGCAGTGAAGAAAACTATCGAGTTTGAATGTCAATAAATTATTATTATTATGTGCAAGACGACTTCAAAAAGAAAAAAAGTACTTCCACGAAAATTCAGGAAAAATCCCTTTAAAGATACCTATGGCCAGATCAGTCTGGATTTTATTTCAGGTATTGTAATTTTCATGATCACTTTCCTGTTCCTGTTCCAGACACTGACCAGTCTATTTGTTCCTTTCCAGTCAAACTCTGATGAACTCAAGTCAATGTCTGACCGGGTCGCAATGACACTGGCAGAAAGTACAAGTGGTCTTGCTAACAGTCCTACTGACAATAATATAATTTCCCTTAAAAGGGCAGAGGAACTCAATTATCGTATGAACACAACCACGCTTTATGGTGAACTACGAGAGGATCTGGGTCTAAGCAGCGAGACAGTATTGTATAACCTGAACGTATCCCTGTACGAACTTGATAGATCCATGTATCGCGATTCAGCAAATAATGTTGTGTTGAACAACGGCCCGGTACTTCCGCAGAATGTCAATGTTGCCCAGACTGTACGTGTGGTATATGTAGAGCAGGATGATGAGTTTGCCTTATTGTATGTCAGGGTGTGGTAGAATGATCCCAGGATTACAGGCTATACTAAAAGATAAAGCTATACTAAAAGATAACATCGCACAGATGTATACCCTGGAAGGTGCAATTACCGCCATCATGATGATTGCCCTTATAGTTTTTATCGTGCAGGCATCGCCCCTTACTCCCCTCACATCATCAGCATCCCACCAGCAGGTAGAATCCCAGATAGAGACCTCCGGCAGTGACCTCCTGATCGTGCTGGACTATGTACCTGAAGGTGAGACATATTCACCGTTAAAAGAGGCTTTGATAGACTGGACTGGTGTGGAATTTAACGGTCAGTCATCAACCTACCCTGACTCTGTCAATGACACGACATTTGTACTTAACAGGACGTTACTGGCTGACGGAACTGCTTATAACCTGGTAATAGCTTACCTTTATCTAGATGATAATACTACAAAATGGGATTCAAGGGCCATGTTGTGGAACGGACGCCCTTCCGATAATGCAGTACTTGTCACAAGAAAGGTCGTTATACATGACGAAGACGCTATTAGTGCCTCCTTTATCCCTGACCTTTCTCCTAATTCCAGTTTTTACAATATCCTTGATGTAAGATTGACACTCTGGCGGATGTAAGAATGAAAGATCACAGTAATGCCAAAAAGGAATCAGAAAGATCCAATGCCCAGTTGATCCTGCTTTCAGGATTTATTATCATGATGGGCACACTTACGTTCATGGTACTGTTGAATAACCTGATACTTACCGCCAACTTGCCGGCAGCAGGGCTTGATATATCAAAACAGGACATCACAGAGTTTCGGAGCCTGACGATCCGGGAAGTGAATTATGCCACCGAAGATACACTGATCTACAGCGATGCTTACGATATTGACAACGAGACCTTGCTAAGAGAGTATTTCCTTAACTACACTAATGATTTTGGCGATATTATAAGCCGGGTATTTGCAACCAGGGGAACGTCAGTAGAACTGGTAGTGAATAATGTTACATTCACCTCATCTGTTACAAACCGTACCATCACAGTACAGCACTTCAAGCAGCAACCACACTTATTCCTAAATATGTCACTAATTATCCCCATGGACGAACACCAGAATAATACACTCCAGGCATACCGGTTCATATGGAATATTGTGGACAATACCAGTATTCCTGTGTATGCTGTGCTGCAAAACCCTGTGAACATGACCAACATATCATCAGATCCTCCAAATATGACAAATATATCCTATGATGATTTTTACCTGAACCTGACCACAGACGATATTGCACGTCCCAGTCTCGGACCGGGCAATGTTACTAATAGAACGTATTCAGGGGGAGTATTTATACTGGATGTAAAGGACCTTAATACTTCAACGAATGACTGGATATATGATGAATCCCTAAATTTTACTCCGGCGATAACCATCCACGGCTTAAGGATGGAGGGGGGTATATTCCTGCAAAGTACAACAGCAATGACAGGCATTCCCAGTGTAGCCATATATCCTGATAATGTTACTTTGAATCCTATCTATCAATATTACCAGAATATGCAGATCCCATACACTCTTTTGAACGATTCCGATATCCTTGCAGGAAACCTGACACTTGAGAATTACAGTGTTCTGCTTATCCATTACAATATGAGCACTGTTGACGTCAATGTAACCAGGAAGATAGTCAACTGGACTGCCGATGGTGGTGTGCTCTATGCAGAATGCATCGGTGCGATCAGCATGGATGCTGCAGTGGAAGCTGTTGATAATAATACTGCGCATCCATGGTATGGATTCATTGGAATAAACGAGACAAATGTCAGTAATTTTCCCTTATCAATATATTCTGAAATTCCAAATGGTCCTTTCGTTAAACTGGTCAATAGTTCATCTGTATTGAATGATGCCCCACCCATGCCGCTGGCAGGGCTTGTCGACAATGGTGCATCATTTAACCCAATATCCCAGACAAACAACATCAGCGGGATGTACGGTCCATCCCTTGGAAATTCATCGGCGTTTCCTCCGTGGTCTGGTGTTGAAGGACTGGCATTTACGCTTAGAAATTCCAGCAGTGATGTGAACCCTGAAACTAACATTATTGGTTATGCGGCCTATCCCAACGGCAGCCAGATCATATTTGATGACGATGGAGATAACGAATCCGAGCACCATCTCATCTTTGTGGAAGCACCATTCGATAACGGCAGGGTGATCTACATGGCAGGTCATAACCTATCTGACAGGGGCATACAGGCTGAGCGGATAGTGGCTGAAATATTCTTTTCAAGCATATCACGTGAAGAACTTGCCCTTGAGGCTACTAATGTCAATGTCACAATTACCTATTCAGACGGAAGGGCAGATTTTGAGGATACATTCCTGATAACTATATGAGGTAGATTCCATGCGCATGATAAAGGATGAACAGGCTGTAACCGTGACCATTGAGACCATACTCCTGTTCTCGATCACAGTAATGCTGCTGGGGATGGTGTTGCTGTCATTCCAGAGTATAAATAACCAGGCAAGTGAGACTGTAATGAGGGAACTGTATGCAAGTATTGGAAATGATATTGCCTCTAAGATACTTGACATGGATAAAGAGGTCAAAGCAAGCTTATCCCAGGGATCGATAGTCAGCATTGAGAATGAAATTGACCTATATTCCAGGATAGCCAACAAACCGTATTTAGTGGAACTGGGGGAAGGTAATGTTATTGTCCGGACAATAGGCAGTCCGGAAGTTACTGTCAAAGTCCCCTTTAATCCCGACATTAATGTTGTGGCAGGGAGCACATTATACAGCACGGCTGACGAACATGTAATTGTATATGACGCTAACGGCCAGATAATGTTCAAGAATGGCGGCGTGGCTGCAACAGTTGATAACCAATGGCCTGAGATTGCTATCGTCTATCCTTTTTCAATGTCAACTATTGATGGTATTACAGAAATAAAGGTGGATGTATGGGATGACATAGAGGTTGCCAAAGTAGAATATTATATTGATGGGAGTTATGAAACCTTTAAAGCCTCTCCATTTACATGGGAATGGGATACTACGACCATTTCAGATACTCTTTCAGGTAGGCCTTATACAATAACGGCCCTGGCCTACGACAGGGCAGGTCATTATAGCTATGATTCAAGCACCTATTTCGTGGACAATGGTCAGGACCTGGAGGCCCCTACAGCAGAGATAATCTCTCCTGCCAATGGTTCATCAACAGATTTTAACCCACCCACAATTAAAGCTGTTGTCAGTGATAACCTGGCTATCGATAATAGTTCCATCGAGTTGTGGCTTGACTCGGTTGATGTTACTGCAAATGCTACTATTACAAATACTACTATACGTGAATACACAATTGAATATATCCCACCTGCCAACCTGTCAGAAAGTACACATAATGTAGAACTGTATGCTGAGGAGTTGTTTTATGGTTCGGGCAACTCATTGAACCAGAATGTCACTCTCACGTGGAACTTTACAATAGAACAAATACCAAATACTGCCGATCCCACTGTTAATGTCAATTTCCCGTTAAGGGATGATCATCTTGTTGCTGGTGAGTATATCACGATTTCATATGATGCAAGTGATACTGATTCGGGTATCGATTACCTGATAATAAATGTGACCGATAATCAGTCAAATGTTTCCGAAAGAAGGGAAAACGTGTCAATATACCCGATAGTGATATATTCGGTCAGCAGTTCGTGGCAGTTCTTACAGGTGTATGAACTGGGTAAAACATATACGTATAATGTCACAGTATATGACAGGGCAGGAAACAGCTATAACCCTGGTCAATTAGGTCCACTTAAAGTATTGACAGGTGAGGCAAGCTACCTCATAGTAAATTATAACGATTTCAACCCCGTTGATGAAGAGGTTGAGTTCTATATTCATAGCAGTGGTCCGGATATTGATATTAATGGTCTGGATGTAACCTTTTACCAAGGAAAACTGGAGGAAATTTACTTTGGAGGAGTGTTACATGCAAACCCGAGCGCAGGTAAACCACTTGCGGAGGTAACATTTGCCAACTATCGCGTTCCAACCGCAGATACGTCTTTAAAATTGGTATTTTCCAAAGTTTTCGTAGCTGCTGATAATCCATTGTTTATCACGATATACTTTAAAGACGGGACTTCAAAAAATTTGGATATTGTTCTTAATCCAACACCATCTTAAGCCAACACCATCTTAAGCCAATACCTTGACCAAGAGGAGTACAAATTGAAAAATCTTACCACATCCGAAACTGCAGTTTCAGAAGCTCTTGGATTTATACTTACTCTTGGGGTTTTAATTATTGCCTCAAGTCTAGTCTATTTAGGTGGATATCCCATTCTCCAGGATTCGATGAAAGCGTCACATTTCCAGGAGATGGAGGAGAGTTTTATGCTCCTTGGCCAGAACATGAACGAGGTTGCATATGAAAGAGCACCCATCAGGACCACCGAGTTGAAGATACTCCAGGGTTCCATGAGTACCCAGCGTGACAGTTACATGCAGGTGGTGGTAAACGATACTTCGGTTACTTATTACATGGGTTCAATTGAGTATTATCTGGACGACCAGATAATTGCCTATGAGAATGGCGGTATCTGGACAAAATACAAAAATGATGTAACTATCATGAGGTCAAAGCCCAACATAAATCATGCTAATATTACTATAATACCAATAGTGGAATTACTGGGTGCCTATTCAAAAGGTGGGGAGGGGACTGTAAGGATACGTGCCAGCCACAGTGACTCTTCTTCAATATGTTTCATTAATTCCACTGGGTATGATGCTACCATAATTATTACCAGCAATTTTTACAAAGGCTGGGAGACATACCTAAAAGATGATGTAGGTGCCAAAGACATTGTTGTGGATGATTCAAACCAGACAGTGACAGCAAACCTCACGGCATCATATATTTACATTGATGCAAATAGATTGGATGTGGAGATATTTTGATCATGGGAAAGCGCCTTGGACATTCACAAGATGCAGTATCAGAAGTTGTAGGTTACACACTATTGCTGGGAATAATTGTAATAGCAGTAGGGGTGATCTCATTGAGCGCATTACCAATGATCCAGGATGCCAAGGAAAAAGCATATCTCAAAAACGTGGAGCAGGGGTTTACAGTACTCGATTCCAGGGCTAGTCTGGTCTCTCTTGGTAAACAGCCCACACAGATAGTCCAGATGTATACACAGGCGGGTAGCATTACTGTTGATGATACGAGTTTTAGCCACATTAAAGTAACTTTCACAAACGGCACAACAACATATGTTGTATATGATGAATCTATGGGAACAATACAGTACCAGCTCGGCGATAACAAGATAGCCTATGAGGGCGGCGGTGTGTTCAGGAAATATCCTGGTGAGGGTGACCCTGTCATGATCACGCCACCTGAGTTCCACTATAACGGGGAAACACTTACGCTGCCTATTATCAGGATCAACAGCAACCAGTCAGTAGGGGGGACCGGTGTTATCACCTTAAGACTTGTGTCCGAACAAACACCGGATGTCTTATATCCGAATCCGGATGACAACCCGGAATATACTAATCCGTTATTATTGGGCAAACAGATCAATGTGGTCATCAAATCCGATTATTACAAGGCATGGGCCAAGTATATCGAGGAAAGGACTGAGGCTGCGGTAACCACAAATGATGCTACTAAGGAAACGACTGTCACGTTAAATGCAAAGCCCAACGACCAGACGCTTGAACTTAACCCTCCTATTGATGTTTACGGGTTTAATGTGGATAATGAGTCTGCTTTGCATAATTTTAATTTCACATTGCCAAAAGATACAACTGCTGCAAACTTTAATATGAAAATGTACACATCGACCACAGAGCCTTATTTTTCGATTGAAATGAAAAAATCCGGTGGTTTAGGTGTTGGTGGTGTATCCATTTTTCTTGAATACCATGATGAAGGTGCGGCTGAAATATGGGATTATAGTGTGCAAGCACTTCTGGACGATGATGGGAATTATGTTATTGACCTGTTAAATGCCACAGCAGGAACCGTGCTTGGGCCATCCTCAGATGATACCTGGACATGGGCAAATGAAACACCACCATGGAACCAGACATTCGAAAAAGGAGATGCAGGTCCAGATGGACAGAAACTTATGCAACATTATATGTCTTTAGTGGGTCCTACATTTTCATTTTATCCTGCATCAAGCCCGTATTGGGATGGATTTAATGAAAGTGGAACTACTTATGTCCTTCACTACGAGGTCATGCCCCCACGTATCACATACCTGCACATAGTGGAACATAAGATGCAGGCTAACATAAAATAATGCTTCATTTCATGAAGCCTTTGTGCTAAAAAAAAGTAAATAAAGGATATGGTGTTTATGCGATATCCTTTGAAGTATCTATCTGGATACCCTCACCGATCTTGAACTTGATCATCTCGGTAGTTGGTGTCATACCTCTTATCTTTGGTATTGAGAGTTTACTTATGATCTTGTCTCCTACTTTTTCAACGTCCACGTCGAAAATTGCATCACAAGTATTGACGATCTCATTTTCCAGCTTCTGTTCGTGAGAATCCTTCAGCGAATAAAGGAAGGTCAGACCGCCAGTTTCCTTTGTGGTTTCATAGATAATATTCATCAATCTCCTGATTATACCGGAGTTCAAATTAAGGTTCATAAAGAAAGTAAATGTATCAACGATTATGTTAATTTCACCATCGGGTTCCTCTGAAAGGATTGATTCGAGATTATATTCCATGAATTCGACTATCTTGGCATCCACATACTCATTACCAACATTATCGATCATTTCGCCATGTGGAGACATGAAATACGACTCATATACATCAACAAAAACAATCTGGGATGTATCGAAGTTCATATTTTCGATATTCTGTTTTACATACTTAGGACGTCTTTCTGTACAGAAATAATAAGTCTTACGTGATTGGGTAAATTGGTATAGGAATACTTCGGACATGGACTTGGTTGTGGCTGAAATATAAATAACTGAACCACCCGGGATACCCCCGCCAATGCTCCTGTCAAGCACATATATCCCACTGGAAAGGATTTCAGGGGCAAGATGTGGCAGGGTCGCTTTTGGTTCTATGAATGCTTTTTCTTCTTCATGCTCAAGAACCGTCTCTGTTTCCGTTTTAGTCTGTTTTGTTTCCCCTTCGGATGATAATAAAATATCGTCATCTAATAAATCATCAATATTCCCGCCATAAACTATGTCATTACTACCTGATAGAATCTCATCAATGCCAGGCATTGTCAAAATCCCCTGTTAATTCATTTCTGGTTAACATGCTTTTGGACATTAAACATCACAATCATCATTATAATTATCATTATGAGTATTTATATGAATTAACAGCCCATAAACATTTCGGTGTACATCATAGTTATGTCAAAAATATTAGAATGTGTATCTGTACAAAGTAGAAATAAGCATTCACGACATGTCGAGACACACATGAGCGTGAAAATACTGTTTCCAGAGCAACCCTTATGGGATTATGACACTTGAAAGTTTATAGAATTGACTAGGGGAAATCTTAGAAAACTTATTCCACCAGGGAATATTCCATGTTACCGCAACCGATCTGCTCAGCATACTTCAGATGCACGACCGGGTCCACACCCCACACATCGGTTATACTCCTGCCATGATGCCCCATCTTCCCGTTTATCAAATCCAAAGTTGCTACATCAATAGCCACCGGGTCGGTTGATGCCGTGATACCCACATCATCAGCAAATTGGGGTGCAGAGAAATTAAAGCAGTCACAGCCAGGGGTCAGGTCATATATCCAGTTGATGTAACCTACACTGCCTGACAGGCACTTAATGGGGCCAAGTGCTGCCTCGCCCAGCAGCTTCTGCATTTCCACATCCACACCATCAGGTGCAACAATGGCCTCACGGGGACATGAAGCCAGACATGCCAGTTCCCCCCGGCACAGGTTCCAGTCCACCCTGGCATGAACATCTCCCAATACCAGGGCATCCCAGGCACAAATATCAATACATTCACCGCATCCGGTGCATTTTTCAGGGTCGATGGTGGGCCTGCCTACTTCATGAACCCTGGTCTTACCTTCCTTATCCAGGCACCCCATACCCAAGTTCTTCACAGCGCCCCCAAAGCCTGAACCGGGATGTCCCTTGGCATGGGAAATAACTATCATGGAATCGGCCTTAGCGATAGCTGATGCCACAGTGATATCCTTCAGTATCGAGCCCCCTATATCCACTTTCACAGCATCATCCCCAAGCAGTCCATCCGCTACAATGAACGGTGCGTTCATGCTGGACTGGGTGAAACCGTTCATCGCCGCAGCCCATATCAGGTCTGCAGCGTTCAGTTTCATGCCCTTGTACAGTGTTGTGGTGTCGGTGACAAATGGAATGCCGCCCGCTTCCCTTACCATGTCGACAACTGTGCGCACGAGCACTGGCCTGATATATGTGGTATTACCGTATTCTCCGGGGTGTATCTTGACGGCTACGATGTCGCCTTCCTTAACCGGTGATATTTTCAGGAACAATTCCTTTACCTGGTCGATCTGGTTGGTTTTTGCCCCCACGTCCTCTGCTGACCTGAAAAATACATCAACTGCCATAATATCAGTCCTTCAATGTAGCAATTAAGGTAGTGCAACCATAAAAACCTGTTTGCATGGGACAACGTTCAGGTTTTGAGAAAAAAAAGACCACGGGTCACAAAACACCAAGCGATTCTAACCGATGCACTCATATCGGGTTTTGCCATGTTTTTGCTCAACGACCCTTTTTTGCTGGCTTTTGAACGTATAGGAAAATATATACTTTCATACAGGCTTAGAAAATGCGACCAAAGGGGGCATTTTCTTAATGCGAGACAATCTGAATATATGGTGTTGATCTTTTATAATAAAGGATAAATTAAATTAAATTAAATTATAGATTTAAATTAATTAATTAGTTTGCCCCTTTACTATTATAGATAATTTCCTCTACCCATCTATCCCAACAACATGACTGTTTTTCTACCCCTTCACTATCTTCAATTTCTTTCATTGTTAACCACCGCCATTATATCCCCGATTATTATCGTCCTCATCATTAAATTGGCAATGATTATATAAAAATGTTTTGACTGAAAACCTAAAAATGACAGTGTACTGAGCCAGGTCAGGCCGCAGGCTATCCAAATCGTCCCTTAAGAATCAAAGAACCAGCAATCCGCCACCTAAACCCCCAAATACCTCAAAAGCGACACAGACACTATCCCTGTAACAATGGCATAAAAAAGACTCCTGGTGCGCCATACCACTAATAAAGTAGGGAGTGCAGCTAACAGGAATTCATTGACAAAAGTGAGGTCCAGCCCCCCTTCCTGCAGCAGAACTGACGGAAAAAGCAAGGCCGACAGGACAGCCACAGGAATATATTTTAGCCATCGCACCACCTTTTCCGGAAGGTCGAACCTGGTCAAAAGAAGCAGAGGAGCTGCCCTTGGCACATAAGTCACAAGTGCCATCAACAGGATGATCAGGACTATTTCGTTTTCCATTGTTCAACAATCACCCCCGAAGTTGCCGCTAATATTGTAGCTCCTATGGTGCTCCAGGCCCCGAAACCTGTCAGGTTCAAGAAAACAGCCACTGTCCCTGCCAGGGCTCCGACCATAAAATAAATGTTGTTCCTTATCTGCATGAATACCAGGGCAATGAACATTGCCGGAAGGGCGTAGTCCAGTCCCAGCCCCTCCACATCTTTCACCATCCCTCCTGCAAGGACACCGACAATGGTCCCTCCTACCCAGCTTAACTGGGCTGTACTATTAAGGGCAAAAGATTCCAGTGCTGGTGGTACAGCAACCCTGAACTTGGCACTATGGATGGCAAAAGTCTCATCAGTCATCTGGAAGCCGAACCATGCCAGCTCTTTTCTGGAAAGGTTCCGAAGAAAGGGACTCAGGGCTGAACTCATCAGGAGGTGACGGAGATTTACCAGGAAGGTTGTGAATACTATAGTTCCCATGGAAGCTCCTTCCCCTATCATTCCCACTGCAATGAGTTGGGCAGAACCTGCAAAAACAAAAACTGACATTGCAACCGCTCCCCAAAGACCAATACCTACCTGGGATGCCAGAATACCAAAAGCAATTGCGATTGGGATGTAACCCGTGACTATAGGAGTGGCATCTTTCATGCCTTTTACAATGGCGGACCTGGCATTCTTATCCCTGGGCTCATCCTTTGCTTGATGATTTATCACAGAAAATACATGGGATGTTATTTAATATTCTTTTCCCTTTGAAAAAATATTAACTACCAGATCCAGCCAAGTGCAATCCTATGCGCTAAAAAGAACGGAATGGGTGAAGCAAGTTATACTTAATATACAGTCAAAAAAAAAAGACTGGGGCATTTAAATTGCCCCAAATGTAATAATTCTACTGAGGTTTCTCGTACAGCTTGGTCTTGGTCTTCAGACTGCCATCTTTCATGTGGGGCTGCCTGAACACTGCATCATTGCCCTTCTCTATCTCCCTGGCATCTATTGCCAGCTGGGCTGCAGCTCTCATCATCTCATGACCGGTCGCAGTTGTCAAGGTAACCTGCTCGATGTCCTTCATCATGAAGCACGCCGGGAAGTTGATCTCTGCCACTTTATCAGTCATATGCAGGGCTGCCAGTGCCTTAGCTTTGGCATAAGGATTGTTGAATCCTGCACTCTCAACAGCCTTCTGGGCACTCACCAGGAGATGGGGCAGTTCAAGGTCCTTACCAGCATCAGCCTGTGCAATGACAGCATCAAATGCTTCCTGTATCAACCTGACCACACCGCAAGTGGACAGCACTTTCATAGCATCGCTGTTAAAGCTGGCCATTTCTACCGGGTCAAGGAACTCGGTCTTGGCGCCAATAAGTGGGTCTACTTTCATTATGATATAGCCGAATCCCGCATCTTCCAGGGCCTGGCGGTCATCTTTCTTGGTTGGGCCGTCAGATATCACAATGACACGTTTATCCTTCCATATCTCCCGTGCCGCTGTGGGGCCTGGTGCAGATGAATTTGGGCTTATCATAACATAGAAATCAGCATCAAAACTCTTGAACTGTTCAGTGTCCGCAGCCTCTTCCTTACCCATTTTGGCTCCCGTACCAAAAGACCTAACCTCTATTCCCTTTCTCGCAGCGATCTCATCAAGAATGAGATCGACAACCTGGGACATTCCCAGGTTTCCTAACTTTATAAATCCTACTTTAGCCATATTGGATCACGAAAGTGAGATTGGATAATGTACTTATATGTTTTTTGGATTTGTCCTGATAAAAAACGCATAATATCACATAAATATAATGATTAATATTGAACCTTAATTTAGCAATCCTTATGGCAGAACAGCAGAATTAACTGTCGGTGACATTTATTGGTTAGGGTATTGGCCACAGGGACCTTTGATATTCTGCATCCTGGACATCTGTTGTATCTGGAAGAAGCAAAAAAACTGGGTGATGAGCTGTGGGTCATCGTAGCTCGCAGTTCCATGGTGGACCATAAACCAAAACCAGTGCTCTCCGATGACCAAAGGCTAAAAATGGTCGCAGCATTAAAAGTGGTGGACCATGCTGTACTTGGAGATAATCATGACATGTTCAAGCCACTTAAGGATATTCAACCCGATATCGTGGTGCTTGGGCATGACCAGCATTTCAATGCCGAAGAACTTGAGGAAAAGATCAGGGACAGGGGAATAAATGCGAAAGTTGTCAGGGTAACAGCCTATGAGCGGTGCGATACCTGCAGTACAGGGACTATCGTAAAATTGATCAAAGTAAAACAGTGAATTATTATTTGGGGAAATCTATCTCAAAGGTTCCCGGTTTCTGCAATACTAAATTTAGAACTTACCTCCAGTTAGTGTTTTGGTGTCGGTCACACCTGTTATTTTGCGGATTTTGTTAAAAACAATATCGCTCAACTGGTCGAAATCCTTTACAGTAACCTTTGCAATAAGGTCATATTCCCCAAACAGCGGATAAATCTCCGGTATATCTGGCTCTTTTAACAGACGGTCGAACACATCCCGCTCCTTGCCCGGGGTCACATTTATTAATACAAATCCCACTGACATTGAAACCACTCTTGTTTAGATTGTTAACTTTACAATATTCTAATAGAAGGTTGGTTAAATTCTATTTATATTTTTTCTAATTACTGTCCTCATTCAGGGCTACTTTTCAAAAATAATCAATTTGTTATTCGAATCTTATCGCAATATTATTAAGCATTTAACCGAATTTCGGGTCAAATTACTTGATTGAAACATAACCACATTTAAATAAAAAATGGAGGAAGTGATTTGCCAGACCATAAATATGTATACTTTTTCGGTAAAGATAAGACCGAAGGCAATGCAACAATGAGAAACCTTCTGGGTGGAAAAGGTTCCCACCTGGCTGAGATGGCTAATCTGGGAATACCTGTGCCCCCTGGTTTTACAATAACAACGGAAGTGTGTACAGAATACTTTGAAAACCAGCAGCAATACCCTGAAAAGTTGGATGAACAGATTGCACAGCAGTTGGCTAAACTGGAAGATGAAACCGGGCTCAAGTTCGGTGACAATTCAAACCCATTATTGTTATCTGTCAGGTCAGGTGCAAGGGTATCCATGCCTGGTATGATGGATACAGTATTGAACCTGGGACTGAACGACAAGACAGTGGCGGGACTGGCAGAGGAAGTGGACGAGAGGTTCGCCTACGACTGCTACAGGCGTTTTATCAACATGTTCAGCGATGTGGTACTGGACATAGAGCATAAGGAGTTTGAGAACATCCTGGATGCCAAGAAGAAAGAACTTGGTGTTGAGAATGATACTGAACTGGACGGCGGGGCCCTCAAGGATGTGTCAGCAAAATACATGGCAATGGTCGAGGAAAAAACCGGCCAGGATTTCCCCCAGGACCCTATGACCCAGTTATGGATGTCCATCAATGCTGTTTTTGATTCATGGAATACGCCCCGGGCCATTAAATACAGGAAGATAAATGGTATACCTGGTGACTGGGGAACTGCCGTAAATGTCCAGTTCATGGTCTACGGGAACATGGGTGAAAATTCAGGAACCGGTGTGGCATTTACCCGGAACCCATCTACAGGTGAACGGAAATTCTATGGCGAATACCTGATGAACGCCCAGGGCGAGGACGTAGTGGCAGGTATCAGGACGCCCCACCCCATCGAGACACTGAACAAGGAAATGCCAGAGATGTATGCCCAGCTCGATGACATCAAGGAACGGCTTGAACATCATTTCAAGGAAATGGAGGATATTGAGTTCACGATCCAGCAGGGCAAGCTCTACATGCTCCAGACCAGGACAGGCAAGCGGACCGCAGCGGCTGCCGTTAGGATCGCGATCGACATGTTCAACGAAGGACTGATCACCAGGAATGAGGCACTACTGAAGGTAGACCCGGAGCAACTTGACCAGCTACTGCATCCTATGATCGACCCCAACGAGAAGGTGGATGCAATAGCCAAGGGACTTCCTGCATCACCAGGCGCAGGGGTCGGAAAGGTGGTGTTCACTGCCGAACATGCCGAAGAGATGACAGAAGCAGGTGAAAAAGTGGTCCTGGTGCGTAACGAGACATCTCCAGAAGATATTGGCGGGATGCATGTGGCACAGGGTATACTTACTGCCAGGGGCGGTATGACGTCCCATGCAGCAGTGGTGGCCCGGGGCATGGGTAAATGCTGTGTTGCGGGATGTGGTGCCATCTTGATCGACGAAGATGCGGGACTGTTCACTGTGAACGGCCATACAGTGAAGGAAGGCGATTTTATTACATTGAACGGTACGACCGGCGAGGTCATTATAGGCCAGGCCAAGCTCATCACTCCTGATATTAGTGGGGACCTTAACACGATACTGGACTGGGCAGATGATGTAAGGACACTTGGGGTCAGGACCAATGCGGATACTCCGGAGGATGCCCGGGCTGCCCGGGATTTCGGTGCTGAGGGCATCGGGCTGTGCCGGACCGAACATATGTTCTTTGGCGAGGAAAGAATTCCCATCGTACAGGATATGATCCTGGCAGAGACAGAAGAGGACAGGAAAGCGGCACTGGTAAAGCTGCTTCCAATGCAGCGCAGCGATTTTAAGGGTATATTTGAGGCAATGAAAGGGTATCCTGTGACTATCAGGTTGCTGGACCCGCCTTTACACGAGTTCCTTCCAAAACATGACGAACTTATGGAACAGTATGCCAAGTTAAAGGCTGCCGGTGACACTAATAAGATTCATGAGATCAAAGACCTGATAAAGCGGGTGAATTCGCTTCATGAGTTCAATCCCATGCTTGGACATAGGGGCTGCAGGCTCGGCATCACCTATCCTGAGATATATGAGATGCAGGTAAGAGCTATATTTGAAGCTGCCTGCGAACTGGTAAAGGATGGATATGAGATCGTGCCTGAAGTGATGATACCTCTTGTTGGTCATATCAATGAGTTCAAGGTTACAAGGGATAGTGCCGATGCAGTGGCCAAACAGGTCATGGAAGAGCAGGGCGTTGAACTGGATTACATGATAGGAACCATGATAGAACTTCCAAGGGCAGCCATTACAGCGGATGAGATCGCTGCCGAGGCTGAGTTCTTCAGTTTCGGTACCAATGACCTTACCCAGACCACATTTGGCCTGAGCCGTGATGATGCCGGCAAATTCCTGCCGTATTATGTTGAGATAGGCATACTTGAGAATGACCCGTTCGTGGCTATTGACCAGGATGGTGTTGGCCAGCTTATCAAAATGGGTGTGGATAAAGGCAGGTCAAGTCGGCCTGACCTGAAAATTGGCATTTGCGGTGAACACGGCGGAGAGCCAAGCAGCATTATATTCTGCCACAACATCGGGCTGGATTATGTGAGCTGCTCACCATTCAGGATTCCGGTCGCCAGGTTGGCTGCAGCACATGCGGTGCTGAAAAAAGGTGAGTAACAGATACTTGATACCGGCTTTTATGAGCCCGCGTGAAATATTTATACTATTGGATGTAAATCTTAATCAAAAGGTGGAACATGCCCGAAATAATTGAATGTGAATCAGGATCTTATCCGGTTGTGGATGCCGACGGGAAACCTATCGAAGTAGGCAATCCTGTAAAATATATAGGAACTGGCACCAAGGGACATGTGACCGAGATCATATGCGACAGCGAAGGTGCCTGGGCCGTGATCGATACCAACAACCTGCTGTATAAGCTGGAAACCCTTACTGTGCTGGAGAAACTGGAAGCCAAAGTTGAGATGGGCGAGCGTAAATTCTCCACAGAGGAGATCCAGGAAGTGCTGGATAAAGCAGAAGAAGAAGCAAAAGAAGCAAAGTTGGACGATGCCAACCTGGAAGCTGGCGGATAGTCATATACATCATGTTGCGTATTGGTGTCGTAATCCATGGACCTGCGGTTATCGACTCTGGCAGGGCAGGGAGACTTCTTGAAATATTATCCAGCATGGGTGAAGTGCATCCGGTACTGGGCGGCGCCATGGGCAGGGCTGCTGTGATCGATGCAGGATTGGAGGACCTGATCGATATCAACAGGAGCTTGAAACCCGGTGAATCTATTCTGGCCCTTAACTCTTCATGTGATGTAGTATTGCTGGTCAATGAAGGTAAGTCCATAGAAACGGGACTGGCTTTTGGAAGACTTGTATTTGAGGGGCTGCATGTGTTGGAAAAGCCCCTATACCAGTTGGAGTTTGCGGGTGGATGTTCACTTATCCGGTTGAACAATACTTTTCATCCATTTTTCAATGAACTGAAGCAAGTACTGGATGCCAGTGTGGTTCAATCTCCACCGGCAGTCAGGGGTCTGATAACGGAAAATGGAATTACAAGAAGGCCGGTTTTTGGGGTAAGGCCAGGGGAATGTGTGACTGTTAATGGTATTGTTATTGGAAAGGCTTTGTCTGATAATGTTGAGATCATTTCCAGTGGCGGCAGGATAACAGGACTGGATGGGGGCAGGCTCAAACCCCATGGTATTGAGAAAATGGAACATGTTGACCTCTCGTCTGCAATTGTGCGGTCCGGGGTTTTAAGGGATGCTGTTACCACACCCAGGGTGCTTGAACACAAGGCATCGGGATATGCAGTGATCATAGACCATTCGGCAGAGAATACTTTTGAGATAGCGAAGGATGCAGATATGGCAGTAGTAGTAGGGGATGATACCACGGCAGTAGCAGGCGACCTGCTGACCCGCCTGGGCATCCCGATGATAGGCATCACAGACGGCGACAGGGACGGCATCACTCACCATGCCCATGTGCCGCCCGGCTCTGTGGTTATCAGGGTCTCTCAAGGGAATGATGATATTGTGGGGCGCAGGGTGCTTGAGGAGATATTCGGCGGGCGGGGCCGTATGGAGATTGAGGATGCCGGGTTTGAGGGAATACTGGCAAGTGTGCTGGGGCTGGCCGGGTGGATGGTGGAAGAGGTTGTGCGGTATTGACGGCAGAACCTTCTTTAGTTCTCTAAACCTTTTATCTTAATGTCTCGTATTTTTCCCTTGAGAGTTTAACTTGGTTCAGGATCTCTTTAAGGATCCCAATACTGAGTTCTTCATTCCCATGCAGAGGCACAACAGTTCTTCGTCCGTCTGGATGGATATACCGTGCATGGCTTCCAACCTGATGGACTTTCTCAAAACCGAGTTTTTCAAGAATTTTACACATCTTCCTGCCGGAAACAGGAAGGAGACGTGTCATACTTTAACCTCTAATTGCTGTACTCCTACAAACTTTAGAGGCAGAATATTATCTCTATCTTCAACTTCAATGCAGACCTGTATTGCTTCCCTTATTCGTTCCATGACTTGCTCTACAGATTTACCTTGAGTATGGCAGCCTGGGATATCTGGTACTTTTGCAATGTATATTCCATCCTCATCCTGCTCAATGAGAACTGTAAAATTAAATATTTCCTGCTCCATTAACATCACTAATCATTATTTATTTGTTTGATATTTAAATGTGTTCTGGATTGTAAAAGAATTCATGTAAAGGTTGGAACGGCATTTCGAGTCATACCCATGTGCTGCTCAGGTCGGTGGTTCTCAGGCTCGCATCTGGGAATGATGGTGTTATTGGGCTGCTGGGTATGCGAGGAGATATTCGGCGGCCGGGGCCGTATGGAGATTGAGGATGCCGGGTTTGAGGGGGTGCTGGATGGTGTGCTGGGAGTGGCCGGGAGGATGGTGGAAGAGGTTGTGCGATACTAAAGAGCATAGGCAAGATAATAAAATATTTATCGTATAACGTTTAACGTTAAACATAATGACTGAAGTAAAAGTGCATGATAAATATCTGGTAGTAATACCCAGGGATGTGCGTGAAACACTTGGACTTAGAATAGGGGAAACAGTTGATTTCGTTGTAGAGCAGGGGAAAGCCGTTATTTACCCCAAGCGAGGCGACCCTGCCTCAGTAGAAAAACTTCACGGCATTATCAAGCATAAAGGAGCCATAGATGAGGGAATAGAGAAAGGGTATGCTGTGATGGGAGATGAGTCCTGATGAAATATGTTGATTCTAATATTTTCATCCACAACCTTATCGGTGACAACCGGATGGGAGATGTTGCTGAAAGGTTCCTGCAAGATGTTGCGAAAGGCAGGGAGATCGGGGTAACTTCTGTTCATACAATGGTAGAGATATATGCATTTTTAAAAAGCAAACGTTTGTCTGAACAGAAAATCTCAGATATTATCAGGCAGATAAACGAACATGGAGTTATA
>JAUWRA010000149.1 GCA_030610815.1 Methanosarcinales archaeon | reverse complement strand
AGGTACCATATACTTTGAAGCTGCTTCTTCAAGTGCTTCAATAAAATCAACAAGTTTCATGTATATTTTGCAATTTTCTTGAGTTCATTGTTGATAGTATCAATACCATCAAGCGCAAGTTCCCAATCACAAAAATCTTCTTCAACTTCAAAAGAACGGCCGGATTCTTCAACCATATTCTTACTTTTAAAATCCTCAAAAGCCATGTTGTATTTATTATGTAACTTCTTTTCCACCAACCTGTACTCGGCAAGCCTCCTGCGCAACTCGTGAATCACAAGTTGCATAGTACCTTCTTCAGGATTGCTCTTAAATATGTGCTTATATATTCCCAGGAACTCATTGGGTAATTTAACAGATACAGGCATTTTAAATCACTAATAATCACTTGGTTTTATAACGTTAATAGTTTTCTCAATAATTTAATGTTACAACCGCCCCATCATCTTATGCATCTACATGACGGCCCGTACTCGGGATAATGATAAGTGAGCGGAGGCCAGGGCTGACGCTGGATTGCACTGTTTGTGTATTCTGGGTTGGTGCCGCCACCAACAGTGAAAATATATTATTTATGTAATACTGATGCCCACACAGCACACAATGAGTTGAAAGAAATGGTTGAAAAAGGATTAGTTACAATAATCGGAAAATGAAAAATTGTAAAATACGGTAGCGTTAAACAAATCGTGGCTTTCTGGAAGAACCGTTATGTGGCAGGAAAAATCAACCATTTTAATACATCACCCAATATCACTATCAGTAGTGGACATAACTGGTGAAATACCTTATTTGGTCACATAATTTAGTACACGACCCAAAATACATAATCAAGGGTAACAATTAAAGTAACGATACACTGAAGAAAAATCAAGAATATTTTAATCAAGTCTGGTAATGATCTATCGGTGAACAAAAAAGAGAGATGGATAAATATTAAATTAAAAAGGTGGTATAAATGATGAATATTCTTATCACAGGCGGCGCAGGTTTCATCGGGTCACACATTGCCGAGTATTTCGCATCTGCCGGACACAATGTGACCATTCTTGACAACCTCTCGACAGGCTACTCACGCAACATCCTAACGAGCGACAACATCACCTTCATCAAGGGTGATATCTGCACCCAGGCTACAGTTGCCAAAGCCGCTAAGGGTGCAGATTATGTGTTTCACCATGCTGCGCTTGTCTCAGTACCGCTTAGCTGCCAGAAGCCTGCGGATGCATTTAACATCAACACCCTGGGCACGCTGAATGTACTGCAAGCTTCACTTGATGCGGGTGCTACGAAGGTGATCATTGCCTCATCCGCTGCAGTTTACGGGAACAATCCAATCCTCCCTAAGCGCGAGGATATGCTTCCAGAGCCTGCTTCACCGTATGCCATATCAAAGCTTGATTCTGAGTACCTGGCGCGCATGTTCTACATTAACCACGGCCTTCGCACCACATGCTTGCGCTATTTCAATGTTTATGGTCCGCGCCAGGATCCTAACTCGGATTATGCGGCGGCCATCCCGATATTCCTTTCCCGTGCCCGGGCAGGTGAAGACCTTGTGATATACGGCGATGGCGGGCAAACGCGGGACTTTGTGCATGTGCTGGATGTTGTGCGTGCAAATGTGGCTGCTATGGAACATGGGGATGGCGGGGTGTTCAATGTAGCTACTGGTGCGAGTGTTACAATCCGGGAGCTTGCTGAGATGATCGTGGATATCACCGGGACCGGGGTAGGTATTGTGCATGAGGATGAGAGGGTAGGGGATGTGCGGGATTCGAGGGCTGATGTGGAGAAGATCGCTGGATGGTGGGGAAGTGAGATCGAACTTGCAGAGGGGTTGAAATAAATAGTGGTGATGAGGTTACAGTGTTTGACCTCTGTGAATCCACCCACTGATCTTTTGTTGGATGTAAATCAAAACTGGCATCAGGATTAGTGAAAAAACAAGACCTGCAGTGTCTGCCACAAGGTCAGCCTTGGATGCTGACCTACCCGGCACATAGGACTGATGCATCTCATCAGTTATTGCATATAATACACCTATTAATAAAACTAATATTACAGTATATTTTCGCAAAATAGGATTTCCTGAAAAATGCATTGTCAGGTAAAGCACAATACCAAATCCTGTGTATAAAATAAAATGCATTGATTTGTCATAGTTTGAATAGGCAAAAACCGAAATCTCCGTTATGATGCCTAATCCAAAACTTTCGAAAAATGAGAAAATTTTTAAGATATACTGTTTATCAATAAAATCCATATGTGTTGATATATCACTAAGTGATGAGAGATAAAAGATAAATACAGCATATATAATGCTTAATGCAAGGAAAAACTCAAAAATATTTATAAGCCGCACATCTCTTGCCATTGATATAAATACATTATTAGTAGGTTAAAACATTTTGCAATATTTTAAGGATATATTTTTCATCAAACATTTACCAGATCATATGACATAATACCCGGCAGTCAGGATTAATGTCAGAAGTCCCAGAGATATGCAAAAAATGGAAAAATCCACTCTGTCTGCAAATTTCAATAAAAAATCCATCATGATATATCCGACTAATAGTGATGATACCAACATTGCCAGCCCATGAACGGGATCAAATTTAAGGATCGTACCAGCATCCAGGGCAACTGCACCCAGTACAACTGGAACACTTATCAAGAATGAAATTACCAGTGCTGTTTTTTGTTCAACATTTCGAAGAAGTAATGTGGTCATGGTCACACCTGAGCGGGAAATACCTGGTAGAATGGCAAACCCCTGTACCAGTCCAAGTACTATCATATCAGGAAGGGTAACTGAATCAATTGTTTTATGCCCTGATTGTTTATTCAGGCCCAGGATGATTCCGGTGAGGATTAACATTACACCTATCAGGACCGTGGCGGCAGTACCACCTGAAAAGGTGCTTTTTAGTATAAAATACAGCGGCAGACCGGTAAGTCCTGTACATGCGGTACTGACCACTATGATCCTGGTAAGTTCACGGTCGGCGCCGGATAATATTGATCTGAACTCATCCTTGAATTTTATTATTACTGCAAGGGATGTGCCCACATGCAGGAATATGGCTACTGATATTGCTTCATCTACATTCATTTTCAGGGCGTTGAGCAGGATTAGCATGGACTGCCCTTCGCTGCTTATGGGCAGCCATTCAAAGATGCCCTGGACGATTCCTAATATTATTGCCTGGATGATATCCATGTGTCACCTGCTGTTTTCATTTTATTCTGATGACTTCATTATTTTCCATATTATATGAGATGTATTGATAAGGGTTGCTGGTATTTTGTTTCTATTTCTGGAATTTACAGGCAAAGTTATGATTAAAACAGTACTGGTAAAGCGGCGGCAAATCTTTATTATATGAATGCAGGGGGGTGTTTATATTTCTATCAAAGCATGTCGCATAAATAATATGGATACATGAGCATAATGAGCATCACAATTACAACAATTTTCAAAGTTACCGGAAAAATTTAAGTACTTGATAATTAAATATATAATTTAAGGTGTAATATAGATGCAATTTAAAATGGTTGAATGTGATTATTGCCACAAGGAAATGGTTATTCTTGAGGAATATGTTAGGCAACCGATGTTCTGTACGATAGGTTGCATGGATAAGAGAGAAAATGAAGAGCGGGGTAATAATTAGATAAATATTTTTTTATTGTAACGGGTTAAGTGTAACTTTAAATGATAACAAATATATATAACCAAAACATCGATACAATTCTAGGGAGGTTATGATGTATGTCAAATTTACGAAATAATGTAGTAATGAAAGTGTCAATATTAACACTATTTTTATTGATTACTGGTGTTTTTGTTGCAGTTGCTACAGTACCTGATCAATTAGAAGCAAGTTGGACAGGAAGTGGGATTGAAGCCAAAGCATGGGATTTAATGGACAATAAATTTTATCAAATCAGGTATTACCAACCAGGTACTATTACTTTACAAAATGAACCTGATGACTCAGATTTCTGGAGTGATGAAAGGAATGATAATTCGGGCTTAGAAGGACCTTATAATGCTAGTGAAAATCCAGATGGATTTCATGTTATAAATGGTAAATTTCAAAGTGTCACTGGTTTTACCGAAGATGAACCACATATCGAAACACTTACAGAACCTGGCATAAATGGATGGCAGCTTGGTGAAGAATGGACAATTGTATTAATGAAAGGTGGTAGCCTTGGTAGTGATCCACTTACATACGCGAATTCATTGCGGGTTAATTGTCCTGTAGTTCCTATCCCAGAATTCTCCACAATTGCCCTGCCAATAGCTGCAATTATAGGGATAATGTTCATATTGCAAAGTAGAAGAAGAAAAGAGGATTGAATAATTCTCTTTTTACTTTTCTTTTTTTTGATTGTTACTTTCACTACGTTGCAGTTTATTTTGTTGATTTTTTAGAATCAACACAAAACACCCATATCATCTGAGGCACTAATTCTGATAGATCAAGCAGTTCAACCAACATAGGTTGATATCTGTAGCACACAAGACCCCAGTCTCACTTAACTCAATTCCCTTACCCGATTTACCACAAAAGTTAAACCCCTGAAAATGAAATAAACAACATAAAAACATTTGAGAAAGAAAGGGGATACCTAACATTTCACAGATTTTCGACACACTAAGTCACCTCACCTACCAGCAGTTCACCACAATCGAAATAATATGCGTTCTCTTGCTTCCACTATTCGGCGTTGTCATTTCAATGCCCTACCTGATAAGAAAACTCACAAAAAAAGGCATGGTAGTCAAAGACTACTACAAACCAGGCAAAAAGATGGTGCCCACTGGCGGCGGGATTGCCATCCTCCTCATTGCCATGCTTGGCCTGTCACTCAACTCCCTGTTTTTCGAGTTCACAGCTACGAATTATGTGGCGCTTATTGTGATCGCCATGTTCGGCCTGTTCGGTGTGCTGGATGATATGATCGACATCGGCCGTACATCAAAGCTTCTTTTAATGTATTATTGCTCCTACCCCCTGATTCAATATGCAACCCATACAGCCATTATATTCCCGGTTATCGGGTCTGTGGAACTGGGTATCTTCTATCTTCAATTTATTGTGCCCACGTATGTCCTGGTTGCTTCAAACCTGGTGAACATGCATTCAGGATATAATGGTATGGCCTCCGGTCTGTCGACTATTGTCCTGGCCTCATTGATCATCAAGAGCATTCTTGTGGAAGATGTGGAGAATATTTTATCTGTGGTTAGCATTACCGGCGCAACCCTGGGCTTTTATTTATTTGAACGGTATCCTTCCAGGATATTCTGGGGCAATATCGGGTCGCTGACCGTGGGCTCGGCCATTGGGGTTATTATTGTAATACAGGGTTTTATTGTGAGTGGCTTTATCATGCTGATTCCCCATACAGTTAATTTCCTTATGTATGTATACTGGAAGGTGAGGAAATATCCAGTTGCGAAGTTTGGTAGGCTAAGGGCGGACGGGAGCCTTGAGGTACCCAATGCTTTGACACTTAAATGGGTATTGCCGTATTATATGAGGGTTACTGAGACGCAGGGCACATGGGCTATGTTTGTTGTGACTGGGGTGTTTTGTGTGATAGGGATATTTGTGCCTTGGTGAATTTATTTAGATTGGTGGAGCAGGTGGTGTTTTTCTGACTGGATTGATTTGCGTTGGGATTTTATGTCACTTTGGAAATAAATATAGTCATGATGATAATGAGTATCAGTTTTAAGATTTTTCGTAAGATTTATATACTTCATTATTAGATAATAGATTAATCCAAATTTAAATTTTGAATTCAAGTGGAAAAGGAGGATAAAATAAATGAATAAATTAATAATAAGTGCCCTGCTAATTTTTGGTTTAGT
>JAUWRA010000091.1 GCA_030610815.1 Methanosarcinales archaeon | reverse complement strand
TCCGCTAACTAATCCTAAATGAGATAGTGTTGTAGTTGTTATGTCCATCAGTTTTTCATCCCCTCAGATGAGTTTACTGATGAAATGGGGGAAGTTGATTAAAAAGATTCACTTTTGGGATTTACCTGCGGAAAGTGCGTTACAAGTAAAAGTCTTGAAATACAAAGTACATTAGGAAATGAGACTACCATATTCCAAAATCAGACTATAAGTAGATCTGTGGTTTTCAAAGTGGACAATCACAATAAGCCATTTCTACTAAAATATAATACTACACCTATTACTTCAACATCTCTTGAAAAAAGCCTTATCGCTCTAACAACAGCTGAGCTTTTTGACTACTCACCGGTATTCGGAAAGCCCCCATATAGGACTGGTTCTGAAATTGACACATATAATCCAGAACCTTTTAAAAATTTTCCTTATAATGAAATATGGTCTAATTGGGTGAATAGAAGTGTATTTGAGTACTACAATAAAACTGATATACAGTATATGTATAGAAACAGTTCTCTCAAAATACCACTTACAGACAAAATTCCACTTTCAGAAATTGTATATGTATTGAAAGTTATACCAGAAAGTAATATTACGATCTTACCCAGTGATGATTTTATTGTCGTTAACGATAAAGGAGAAGAAATAGTCAATAAATCAGCGATAAGTAGGAAATATCCAAGTATAGCTATTTTAAACGGTCAAACTTACAAACATTACTCAAAGGAAAATCCACAAATGAATATTTCCAATGCCACAGTAGTACAAATTTCATTTGGAAGTATTTATGGATGGTCGATGGCAATGCGTTTTACTTTTAACGATCAGTATGTTATAGTAGATGAAGAACAAAATATACTCTTAGTAAGATATGATAAAAGTCATTTTATCTCTTAATTCACTGTGAATCTATTTGGCCATCCTGCCATAGTCACCTATAACCACATCTAATAAAAATCGACCCATCTTCACCCGGTAAATCCCGGACCCCCGCCCGCTCCTGACCCCAATAACAAATCCGACGGCGGCAAGGGACCCAGGGTATACCCGATATTCACTCAAAAGACCCGGAGCACGTCAATCACCTGCAAAAGATGCCGGTAACACCGAACTGCGGCCTGGGCACCTACAGCCCGGATAAGGACGGAGTGGACTGGGCCTTCGGGAATTTTACCTCAGCGGCAATAAATGATTTCAAGGAAAAGAACCGTGACCAATAGGAACCGATCAGTCATTTTGGAGTCTAGTAATTTGTTTTGTTTTCAACTATAGTCAAATTATGATGTAATTGTGCAGTGGAATTTTTTTAAGTAGTTGAATTAACTGGCAGTCTGCTTTTATTTCAGTCACCCCATCAAAACCTATATGAACAAAGCATTATCATAATTAAAGATATGAAACGGGAATTACTAATCATCATTACTCTCTCACTGATCATCAGCGGTTGTGTCGATCAGGAACCTACTCCTGCTGATAGTACACAAATGGGACAAATTGAGACCGAACTGATCGATCTATCTGATATCACAGGAGAAAATACCGAATTTATCAAATATTATTCATTACAGCCACTGAATATTAATGTACAGGTTCCCCAATACCAATTACCTCTACAAGCAGATCAGATATCAAACTATGATACGTTCTCTGAGAGTATCCCTCTCAGCAGCGAGGCTCAGGATCTGCTTGAAAAGAACGGATTTGTTGTGATAAAAAATCCATTTGATCCCGAAGAAGATGACATTATCCAGCCATATGATATATTAAAGGATGAAGAAGTACCGGTCTTTATAACAACAGATTCGCTGCTGCATCTTTATCACATCCAGTTCGATGAAACGCTGCGCCAGATCGAGGAGAGGGAATTCTATGATACCATCTGGAAGATCAGTGAAGAACTGTTGGATGAATCAATTAATACCTACCAGAACAGTGATGCAGATGTAAAAGAAGCAGCAAGAAGAAATGTTGCATACTTTTCAGTCGGGTTGAGTCTACTTAAACCGGTTCCTGAACAGCTCTGTCCGAAACAGAACGAATGGGAATGCACAGATGCTTATTTTAGCAAAGATGAACTTGAGAAGTATAGTTTTGAGGTCCCGTCATATGTAATAGATGATGTTGAAAAAGAACTTCAATTAATAGATGAGCATTCAGGATTCGAAAAATCACCTATTTTTATTTATGTCGAAGATTATTCCCAGTATGTTCCGAGAGGGCACTATACAAGGTCAGAAAAACTAAAGAACTATTTTAAAGCGTTCATGTGGTATGGAAGAATGAGCATGCTGCTTAAAGGCTCTGATGCAATAGCAACGGGAACAACCAGTCCGTTAGATGAAAATGGTTTTATCTCAGTAGAGGACGCCAGAATCCAGACGACAAGTGCATGCCTGATAGCATCCGAATTCGGTGAAGATCAATCACTATTGGATAAATGGGACCGGATATATTCAGTAACTGCTTTTTATGTGGGATTATCTGATGATCTTGGACCTTATGAGTACATCAATGCGTTGAACTCGGTTTTTGGAGGGGCATTTGAACCCGCTGATCTAAATGAAGAGAATATAGGAAAAATAAAAGCCCAACTGGCAGAGTACAGCTCACCTAAGATCTACGGCGGGACAGGAGCATGTGAAATTCCACCTCCTTTTACACCAGAGCAGGCAGACAAGTGCCTGAACAACACCAAAGGATTCAGGCTGATGGGACAGAGATTCATCCCTGACTCATACATGTTCACAAATCTTGTAGGTATATATACAGATACTTATCAGGGCAACCAGGAGCCTTTCACCCTTGTTATCGATGGTGCCGGAAGACCGGTAAGAGGATTTCCCAGAGGTCTTGATGTCATGGCATTGCTCGGATCAGATCGATCGATAGAGCTGCTGGACGAGATGGATGATTCCAATTATTTGTACTATGAGAGACAGTTCGGGCAACTTAACGATGAATTTGATTCATTCGATGCTGCCCAGTGGAATAAGAACCTGTACTGGTCGTGGTTATTCACGCTCAAACCCCTGCTTGATGATCATGGTGAGGGATATCCGACATTTATGCAAACAGATGCATGGAAGGATAAGGAACTGACCACCTCACTGGCTTCATGGACCGAACTGAGACATGATACGATCCTTTATGCCAAACAGAGCTATACTATGGAAGTGACTTCCATTAGTCCACCCACTGAAGAAAAACCTGTTGTGGGTTATGTTGAACCTGTTCCTGAATTCTATAACAGACTGCTGGCACTGACACAGATGACAAATAAAGGCTTAAGCGATATGGATGTTCTGGATGAATCAGCTAAATACAGACTGGATAATCTTGAAGTGATACTTGGGAGACTTGTTGAGATATCATCAGATGAGCTCGAAAATAAAGAGTTAAGTGAAGATGATTATGAGTTTATAAAGAATTTCGGTGATAGTCTGAGTGATGTCATCACTGATGTTGATGACAAGGCAAAGAAGACCACTATCATCGCTGATGTGCATACTGACGGTAATACAGGGCATGTTCTGGAAGAGGGTGTGGGATATGTGGACCTGATCGTTGTAGCATACCAACTCCCGGATGGAAGGATACTGATGGGGGCAGGTCCGGTTATGAGTTATTATGAGTTCAAGCAGCCTATGGATGATCGGCTTACCGATGAAGCCTGGAGGGAGATGCTGGATGTGAGTCCGCCCCAGAGACCGGAATGGATGTCATATTTTATTGAGGTCTGAGATAAAACTCGTTCTAAATCAATGACGCCGGACTTAACAGATGGTCCGGTAATTCAAAATTTCAAAAACATGAAGGCTAAATATAGCTCTACATTAAAAAAGGAGGGGAGTTTTTTATTACTACCAGTAATTGTCGGACAGCCTGTTAAGCCCAAGGCCTGTAAATAATACTCTGCACCCTGAATTTTCATATTGTCCGTCTGAAACATTATACTCCACACATCCACCAATAACCATATCCTATAAAAATCAACCCAACCTACCACTTCACCCAAAAAACCCCTGACTGCTGCCCGCCCCTGACCTAAAGAATAAATCCGGCGGCGGCAAGGGACCCCCGGGCAGACCCGATATTCACTCAAAAGACACGGAGCACGTCAAACACCTGCAAAAGATGCCGGTAACACCGGGCTGCGACCCGGGCACCTACGGTCCGGATAAGGACGGAGTGGACGGAGTGGACGGAGGCTTCTGGAGTTTTAATTCCTCTTCAAAGTGTCTTTAGATATTCCAGCAGATCATCCAGGTCACTATCTGACATCTGCCACCTCGGCATGGTAGAAGTGGGATCCAGCAGTTCACCGGCAGGATTTATACCGTCCCTGATCGCGGTCTTGATGGACTCGTCAGTATAAGGTGGATGTTCCTCCTCCTCACCATGTTCATCTTCATGTTCACTGGTCAGTGCCTCATAAGTAATATCAGTGGGAATCGCTTCTCCCATCATCACTGGCACTCCTCCACGACCGTTCGTACCATGACAGTCCACACAGCTGCCCCCGTGCATGTACAACCATATCGGACCCAAAGATGGCTCAATCTGCTGTCCGCGATCATTATAACCGGTATAATATATCCTCTCCCCATTAGACTGAAAACTAGTCTTAATGTCGCTTCCCCCTATAGGTTTCAGGTTCTCGGGACTGTCATATGTAAAAAATAATAAGCCACCCAGTCCAATGAGGATTAATACTACAACGATAATAAGAGATGATTTCATATCCATAACCCCTACATTACATCAGAAGCATTTTCGTCTATTTAAACTTTTCAGGGGTGATCTCACCTTTAGCATATCTGGCCTTCAGTATATCCATGGCTGTCATCTGTTGTTCGTCACGGACCGACCGGACAGAAGTACAGAGCATCAAGGCTGACGCCTGGATTAAATAAGAAAATAGCGAAAAAGGGATTTTACCTATTAATTTTAGGTTTGTCGGGGATTTTCGTAATCTTTGTATGGTCCTTTATGGATATGTGTCGTGAAAAAATGTTAACATTAACAAATCCATCACGAATACTCGTAATCTCTCCATTATGGATCTTATTATCAAAATTCCAAAGAACCTTTACACGATTACCAATTGAGATTTCATTTCCTTTAGAATCTTTCATTTTTAAAACCTCTTTTTCGAGTGAGTTTGTAGATTTGTAACCAGGGATGGGGATGACAATTTATGCGTTTTGATCTGTGGATTTAGGTTAATACTAATCGGTCTGTTCAAATATTTTTTAATGACTTCTTTTCTTCCACTTTCATCCAATCTGCAATATACTTTCCAAAAAGCATCCATTTTCATGCCCCACATTATTTATTTATCATTTATTCATTATTATTAGTGCATAAAAGTTGTACTTCTTACTATATAAATCATTATGATGTTCGAATGATAATTCGGTTCAACACCTGCAAAAGATGCCGGTAACACCAGGTTGCGACCCGGCATCAGGTGATGATTAAAGCACGGTAAACATAGACAATTTAAAACTAACAGGGATATGTGGCAGTCATTTGGGAGTTTTGTAAATAATGACAAAATGGTTCAATCTTCCCCTGTGCCGGATCTTCTAAGTTCCGGATAACTTCTTCACAGCTTCCTCTACCAGTTCACGTCCACCCCTGTCAACAAGCAAATGACCCAGCCGCCTGGCCCCCACCTCACAATTATCAAGAGGCACGACCTCATCCACCTTAACATACCTGTCACCATCCAGCGAAAGCACCTCGGCGCGTATCCGCACCCAGTCACCCTCGGTAGTAGCAAAAGCAGCGATGGGGACAAGACATCCACCACCTAAAATGCTGATGACTATACGCTCAAGTTTCGTTTCAAGATTACTCTGCGGGTGGTCCAGCAGCGCTGCAGCCCTGTGAGCCTCGGTATCCTTAGGCGTCACAACCACAATGGTCCCCTGGTTGGCAGACGGACAGAAATGGTCAGGGTCCAGCCGGTGCACGTCCAGTTCCCAGCCCATACGCTGCAGTCCTGCCTCGGCCAGCAGTATGCCATCGTACTGACCTTCTGCGACTTTGCGGCGGCGAGTATCGATATTACCACGCAGGTCCTTGATGACCAGGTCAGGCCTATATCGTAAAAGCTGGGCCTGCCTGCGCATACTTGTGGTGCCGATAGTAGCCCCTTTCGGCATTTCATCAAGCGTGAAGCCATCCCTGGTCAATAGTACATCAAGAGGTGAATCCCTTTTTAATACAGCAGCAATAGCCAGTTCATCAGGACGCTCGGTTGGGATATCCTTCATGCTGTGGACCGCGATATCTATCTCACCGTCCAGCATCCTGTCATCAAGTTCACGCACAAAAGCACCCACGCCAGGTATCTGGTGCAGGGGGCGGTCAGTGAACGAATCACCGCTGGTCTTTATTATCTTGCAGTCTGTATCAAATCCATGCTGCTTTAACATGGCAGCGACCTTATCAGCCTGTGCCAGCGCCAGGGCACTGCCCCGTGTACCGATTATCATCAATTACGGCCTCAGGTTCTTTTCATATGCCTCGACCGTGGCAGCAATATCTTCGTCAGTGTGCGCTGTTGAAAGGAAATTGGTCTCGTACTGTGAAGGCGGCAGGAATACCCCGCTCTTCAGCATCCTGTGGAAGAATTCAAAGTAACCTTCCTTGTCGCATTTTAAAGCTTCCTGGTAATTGGCAGGGATATCACCAAAGAACATCTTGAACATCGAACCCACACCACTTACATAATAATCCAGACCCAGGTCGTTTATGGAATCCCTGAGCATTGCCCGCAGGCCGTCACCTGCCAGGTTCACTTTTTCATGGACCTTCTCTTTTTCAAGTACATCCAGTGTGGCAAGGGCTGAGGCCATTGAAAGCGGATGTCCGTTGAAGGTGCCTGCCTGATACACCTTACCGGCAGGAGAGATATTCTCCATGATCTCTTTATTACCACCGATGACACCGATATTCAAACCACCGCCCAGTACCTTACCCATTGTGGTCATATCAGGAATGACATCGTAATATTCCTGTGCACCACCCATGGCAAGCCTGAACCCTGTGATCACTTCATCGAATATCAGTACGATATCATTTTCCTTAGTAACTGCCCTGACCTCTTCCAGGTATCCTTCCATCGGAAGTATAGGGCCTATATTGCCCATGACAGGTTCCATGATGACTGCTGCAACTTCACCCGCATAGCCGTGTATTGCGTCAACCATTGCATCAATGTCGTTATAGGGCACCTGCAGGGTTTGTTTCGTGAACTCCGGTGGGATTCCCTGTGAATCGGGTGCTCCCAGTGTGGTTGCACCGCTCCCTGCTTTTACCAGGACCGCATCATGTGCACCATGGAATCCGCCCTCTATCTTGATGATCTTGTTCTTGCCTGTATAACCCCTGGCGGCACGTATTGCTCCCATGGTGGCCTCGGTGCCTGTTGAGACTAACCTGACCATGTTGACACTGCTAACATTATTGCAGATGCGCTGTGCCAGTTCCACTTCGAGTTCGGTGGGTGTGCCGTACAACCAGCCGTTATCAAGTTGTTTTGTTATTGCTTCTTTGATGGCAGGGTGGTTGTGTCCCAGAAGGAGGGGGCCGTAGCCCATGCAGTAGTCGATGTAGGTGTTTCCATCAACATCTGTTATCTTTGAACCGCTGGCACTTTTGGTGTAGAACGGGTAGGGGCTTATCGCCCTGACCGGACTGCTTACCCCACCTGGCAGCAAGTCCTTTGCTTTACTGAATAGTTGTTTTGATCTTTCACAGGTCATATGTGATACCACTGGATTTTCAATAATGATAAAATTTCTTATGTGTACTTTAATTCCCGAACTGTGTTAGTAGAATTGTACTTTTTACATATATAGGTTAAACATGATTGAGAAAATCATGCAGGGTGTGGAATATCCATCCGACACTTTGGTGGCAGTGGCCTGCATCAATGAACTGGTAATGATGTCATGCAAAAAATAATCATAAATGTGATATAGGACAAACCTGTTCTAATACCCGAATGGCAAAAAAGCGAAAAACCAAACCTGAACCAAGCCAGTCTAAAAAGGAAGCAAGACGCCAGCAGGCAGAGGCAAATAAGAAGGCAGCCAAGGCAAAGATACTGATCGCTCTTGGCTCGGCCGTGATCCTTATCGCATTGTTATGGGCTATTTTTGGCAATACTGCCACACTGCAGGAATGGTATGTGGATGAAGATGGTATTATGTCTTATCCCACTGATCGCGGAATCCCGGAATATGATCCGATGATAGTTGAATATCCTGGATATTACCTCGATCACATCAATTATTCCAGCAGGGATGCTGTTATAAGTGCGCTGCTGCGTATACCCAACAGCAGCCATCCGGTCCCAGGTATCCTCATACTCCCAGGGGCAACTGTATCAAAAGAGGGAGAGCAAGGGCTGTCTGCCGAACTGGCAGATATGGGATATGCGTCCATGGTCATTGACCAGCGCAACTTGGGAGGAGTGGACTTCCAGCTTGACGGCAGCTTATTCCAGGCCGGGCAGGAACCTACCCAGCATAAAATGGTCTTTGATGCCCTGAAAGCTGTTGATGTAATGCGGCAGTACCCTGCGATCGACCCTGACAACATTGCAATTATCGGTATCAGCAACGGCGGCAGGTTTGCCATCATTGCCGCAGCTATCGACCCGTCCATCAACGGAGTGGTGGGTATCAGTACCAACGGGTATGATGTTGAATCCTTTATTGCAAATGATTCGAATCAGGTCACGGAAAACCAGACCCGGTTCCTGCGCTCCATTGATCCGGATACTTACCTGGACAGGCTGCCGCCCCGCAAGCTGGTGATGATGCATATGATTAACGACTCCATCATACCGCTTGAACTGGCGCAGGTGACATACGGGAAGGCAGGGGAACCGAAGGTTTTTTATCCGGTTGAGGGCAGCGGCCATGGGTACAATGCTACTATGAGGGAAGTGCTGGAAGCTGAACTGGGATTGATGTTCAGTTAGTGGAATGAAACTTTCATCCAATTTTTCATATTAAATGCAGCACAATACATATATGTAATTGAATATTACATGTAATTTGAAATCAAATGAATAAAATAAAACACATTCAGGCAGAGGTTGACATGGATATATACGACCATCTCAGGCATATCTCCCAGCTAAAGAACACCTCACTAAAAGAAACGATCCATGAAGCTGTTCTCGAATACATCAAGCGGCATGAAGAAGACATAAAGGATGATTCCTTCTTTGATGTGGTCGGGTCATTTGCAACCAAAGAGGGGAACTGGAGTGAAAGGGACGACTGGAGGGAATAGATGCGCATATTCCTTGACACCAGCGGTCTTATTGCCTTGAGCGACAGGAAGGACAGGAACCATGAGACTGCAAGGGCATACCTTGAAGATAATGTGCATAAAGGGGCACGGTTCGTACTGGGCCGCAACGTACTTGTGGAATATATTGATGGCGTAACCAAACGGATCGGAAAACCGAAGGCACTGGAAGAACTGGACAATATCCTGAACAGCAAATTACTGGTTATTGAGCCTGTATCAAAAGTGGACTGGAACCTGGCAGTTAAATACTTCAGGAAATACGATGACCAGCAGATTGATATTACAGATTGCCTGAGCTTTGCTTTAATGGAGCGTCTCGGCCTGGATACTGCAATGACCTTTGATAGTGATTTCAGGACCCATGGGTTTAAAGTGGTCATTTAATCGAAATACTGCAATTGGTCAATAGCTTTTCAATAAATATTTCTTGAACATAAATAGAAAAATAGACCAATGGCTTCAATTAACACCATTGCAATGTAAAATGACATTTACGTGAGTCTGGACAATATGAAAATCACAACATTAGTATTCCTTTCATCAGTAGTATTATTGTCTACGTTTACCAGTATATCTGCATCATTACAACCAGATGAAACTGTTTCATCCGGGGCCAGTGATCAATGGTTAAACCTTGAAATACAGAATTCCCTGTCAAATAACACTCCTGTTTTTATTTATTTCTATTCTGACAGGCTGTCCCAAAACTAATCTAAATTAACAAATTTTCACAGTTATATATAATATTTCACATAAGTTTTGATTTTTGGTATTTAACTGTATTTCATCTTGAATGATTCATCAAAATCGATTCTTTTTTCCCCCTCATCT
>JAUWRA010000100.1 GCA_030610815.1 Methanosarcinales archaeon | reverse complement strand
TATAATATTGTGACAGTGAGAACGAACCACAATTATTTTCAAAATATTTTTTTACTGTCTGTTTTGATTCTTGTACCTTTTTAATTGTTATTATGATATTATTTATTCTGTCGTCTCCGGTCATTACATAGAATATATGTTGTCATTGTATATAAATATGTGGTAATTAGGTTCGTATAAAATTTCATTTAGCCGAAAGTCATGTTTTAACAACTTCCCAGCAATGAACAATACTTCCAATACTGTGGTAAGATTGATTTTAAGCATGATATTGTAAAAACTGTTGTTTAACTTAAATGCATCTATTTTGATCGGTGGACAATTTATTGTTGCAGTTGAAATCAAGGGCAATGTTCGCACCCCATCCCACGGCAAAGAGCAATTTAAAACAAGGTACTGGCAAAGTCCCAGGCCGATACTAAAACTGTAAACTTTCGATTTAAAGCTGTTCTAAGCGTTTGGCCTATACTCTATCATAGGGAGTACGGAGAAAATGTCGTGAGCACACTCAGATTAAGCCACACAATGTAATCTATGGTACCGTTACGGGACATATAGAGCAATGGCAAAAGGCAAACTTAATCGTAGAATCTTAGCAGGGATGAGTAGATGGGCATGGAAAATGTGATAATTATGGCAATCCATGCCCACCACGCCAGGTGTAAATGTGTTGGGATGCCTGGCGCATAGTATGAAAACACACTGGATGATTTAAAAGCTTCGATTTCTTACACTGCTGTTATATCGATTTAAGCGCCCTGTATTGAATCAATAGGTACTTGACCATAGACCAGGGTGTTTTATCGCCGTGACGGGTATCCTGGGAAGCTCTATCTATACAAAACTGGGTTAAGCCCATTGTTAATGTAAGATGCACCCAGAAAACAGATCGTTTGAGGGGATATGAACCTGGGCACATCAAGCGCCCTAAAAATCCAAGAGGTTGAGTCTATGGAAAATAGGGCGCACAATGTAAAAGGCAATGTGTGATTTATAGGCTTCGATTTATAGTGATAGCCAGATCAGGCAGGACACGAACCCCATCTCTAAGCCTACAGTGCTGTTCTTTCAATTTAAACAGCCTGTATTGATCCAGGGTATACTAAACCATTCAAAACCAATTATCTCTTAATCATGGCATTGTACGGGGCTGTGGACAGCAAGATATTGGACAGGATAATACTCAATGGGCATAGGATTAAGTGTTTTATTTATCCCAGCCCGAAGCCCAGGGATGCAAAGAGCAAGTCCTTCTTAAGTTCTGGTTTCATTCTTTGCGTTCCTTCAATGCATGGAAACCATTAACACTTTCCCATTCGTTTGTTTTGCCTTCATGCAGGTCAATTAAATCTAACTAAAAAATGGGCTTTTTATACATTGTGTCATAGAAGCCTCGGGGGGGATTTGAACCCCCGACCTAGTGATTACAAATCACTCGCTCTGCCGGGCTGAGCCACCAAGGCACTGTTTAGTCTAATAAAAGTGGACGCTTGAAGGTTATAATGGCACATAAAATCTTCGGTGTTCTGCCCTAGAACATTGTATATGATTGATATGTGGATTTCTATGATGCATACACAAAATTTAAGGATGATAAGATATAAACTTCACATGTTGGAAACTCTCAGAACTTTAAGGTGTCGTAAAAAGTGGTTTTGGGGACAGCCTTGGATGAAGAGATTTCCCGAACTTAAAAAATAGAATATCCTCGCCAGAAGTCGTGAACACTTCTGGACCACACATAGATTCTAAGTATCAGGTAAGGTGAAATGCAATGTCTCTAAATCTTGGAAGACTGGAATTATTTATGGGACCCAGGCAATTGGGCGCCCCTGACGATCTGCTGGATGTAATAGTCAGCTTTATTGATGGATCCCGCCAATCGCTGGATGTAGCTGTACAGGAACTTGAATCCCGGCCCATAGCCGATGCCTTGATCCGCGCAAGACAGCGAGGCATTTCAGTCCGGATAGTCCTGGAAGGGGATTATCTCTCTGTGCAAAAAGCCATCGCAGACCCCTGGTCTGAAGGTGGTACCAATGAGACGAACCGACAGATACACAATGCTCTGCAAAGGGCTAAAATAGAAGTCAAAACAGATTTTAATCCCAATATCTTCCACCAGAAGTTTATCATTCGGGATAAGGACACCGCCGATGCTGCCATTCTTACCGGATCCACAAATTTTACTCCCACCGGTGTTGCTTCCAACCTTAACCATATACTGATAGCGAAAAGCAAGAGGGTGGCTAGGGAATATTCAAACGAGTTCAGGGAGATACTCGATGGGACCTTCGGGTCAAACCAGAGCCGCCGTTTTAGTCCACCACGTGTGTACTGCGTTGCAGGAGTACCGGTTAAGATACTTTTTGCACCAGATCACTCTCCTGAGATGGAGATCATGAAACAAATGCTTAAAGCGAAAAAATCCGTGGACTTTGCAATGTTCACTTTCAGTCGCTCTTCAGGGATCGATGATACCCTTATCGCTCTGGCCCGGTCCGGGATCAAAGTCCGCGGCATCCTGGATGGCAGCCAGGGTAACCAGCAGTGGGCTCCGACAAAAGACATCAAGGACGCGGGAGCTGAAATGTATCTATGCCCGCATAAAGCAGGATTAAATAAAATGCATCAGAAGCTGGCAGTCATCGATGGTGAGGTGCTTGTTGTCGGATCATTTAACTTCACAGGACCAGCTAATCGACTAAACGATGAGAATATCCTTATTATCGGTGACCCGGATGATGACAAAGCCAGAACAAAGCAAATGCAGCTCGGTTCCTACGCACTTGACGAAATCGACAGGATGATAAATGAACATGGGGAACCAGTTTGAATCGAATCAGTGGCTTGTGCATTAAAGGGTAGATGACTTTGCTCATAATCAGAATATCTTTTTACATGTATTGAATGACTATTATGATCGAGCATTCACATATGGAGGAACCACAATAAAATATTAATACCAGCACAATAGATACAAATTACAAAACAAAAAGGGGGAATGTCTGCTTGACAGAAATGGGTGAGATATACATTTGCGAAATATGCGGTACAGAGATTGAAATATTGTTCCCCGGGAATGATCCGATAATATGCTGCGGTCTTGAGATGATTGCAAAAGAAGAATATTACAAAGAACGGATGAGCCGTTAAGAAAATGCTCAATTCGTTCGCATTTTCTAGGCCTACAGGAAAGTATATACTTCCATATACATTAAAAAAGCCCTATTCCAAATCAGCGATACTGTCAAGAACAGTATCAGGCCGTATCCCAGAAGATTCAATATCCTCTATCCCTGATGCTCCTGTAAGTACCAGCACTGTTTGCATCCCGCCTCTTATCCCTGCCAGTATGTCGGTCTCCAGCCTGTCCCCAACCATAATGCACTCTTCACTTTTCATCCCGTACTCCCTGAGCAGCACATCCATGATCGGCTTATTGGGCTTACCCATCACATCAGGCACCACACCTGAAGCAGCCTGTATAGCAGCTACCATACACCCTGCCCCTGGCAGGAAACCATGTTCTGTAGGCAGCATAGCATCAGTATTGGTAGCAATGAACCCTGCCCCGTTCATAAGCAGGTCAAGGGCCCGGGTAAGCTTCTCATACGTGAATTCCCGATCCAGGCCAGCCACTACATAATCTGCATCCTGTTCATTAATTATATGACCTGCCCTTTCCAGTTCTTCAACCAACCCCTGCTCTCCCACAGGATATATGGTACTGCTGCCATACTTCTCTTTAATATAGACTGATGCGGCATAGGCAGAGGATATCACATCCCCTGCATTACACGGGATACCCATATCCACAAGCCGTCTGGCAATAGCCTCCCTGGTGCGGGTGGCATTATTAGTAAGGAATACAACCCGGCTACCCGAACTCCTCAATCTGTTAATGGATTCACAGGCACCTGGTATGACCGTTCTCCCATGGTAGACCACACCGTCAAGGTCAAGAATGTATGCAGCCGGTCTGTTCATAGTCCCTACTTTATCATGAGGATACGGTTCATAGCCGTCACAAGAGCCTCAACCGATGCCACCACAATATCCTCATTTGCAGCCCTGGCAGTCATAATTCTGCCCTTGTCGTCTTCCACACCAATGATAACTTCAGCAAGTGCATCCGAACCACCCGAAATAGCCTCGATCTTGAAATCCCTCAATTTCATTGTCCTCTGGCCATTAATTATACTCTGGACAGCGTTCAGTGCCGCATCCACCGGGCCAACACCAATACTGGCTCCTACCTTTTCTTCACCCCACACCATGGCCTTTACAGAAGCCGTGGGTGTGATGATATTCCCTGTCATTACAGAAACTTCTATCAGGTCAATGGGACGTTCGGATTTCTTCACTTTGCCCATAATCGCTTCAGCAATGGCGAACAGATCTGCATCTGTGATGGATTTACCCTTGTTACTAATGCCCTTCATCCTGGACATGATCTCGTTCAACTGGTCATTGTCAGGTTCAAGACCTGCATCCTTCAGTGTCTTTACGACCGCATGCCTGCCTGCATGCTTGCCCATCACGATGCGCCGCTTATGACCTACCATCTCAGGTGTCATAATGCCGGGCTCGAAGGTATCTGTCCTGATAAGCACGCCATGAGTATGTATCCCGCTCTCGTGTGCGAATGCATTATCACCAACAATAGGCATTGTCGGAGGTATCCTTACGCCAGTATACCGCTCCACCATACGTGCAGTTTCCACAAGGTACTCTGTCTTGATATTGGTCTTTGCCCTGTAGATACTGTGCAGGCTCATTACGGTCTCGGCAAGGTCGGCATTGCCAGCCCGTTCACCCAGGCTGTTAATAGTGACCTGTACCTGCCTGCCGCCTCCCTCAACTGCTGCCAGGCTATTTGCAACAGCAAGCCCGAAGTCATTATGGCAGTGAACATCAATGGGAATAGTGATATCCTTTTTTATATCTGCTATCAAAGCCTTCATGGCCGATGGTACGAAAACGCCAACTGTATCAGGAATATTAATAACATCGCATCCCGCTTCCTGGACCGCCTTGCTGATCTGTAACAGGTAATCAAAATCCGTCCTGGTGGCGTCCATTGGGCTGAACATGCATTTTACGCCGTGGTCCTTGATATGCTCCACAGCCCTGATGGCCATGTCCAGTACCTCTTCCCTGCTCTTCCTGATGGTATGGATGCGCTGCACATCAGATGTGGGTATGAAAGTATGCACCATATCCACTTCACATTCCAGGCATGCGTCCAGATCGGAGAATACTGACCTTGAGAGTCCGCATACATCCAGTCCAAGACCCATTTTAGCGATCTCGCTTACGTTCTGCTTCTCCCCTTCCGATGACATGGGAAACCCGGCTTCAAGTATATCAATGCCAAGCTTGTCGAGTTGTGAAGCAATTTCCTTTTTCTGTTCAAATGTAAGAGATACGCCAGGGGTTTGTTCACCATCACGCAGTGTGGTGTCGAAAATAGTTACGCGCTTGTCACGTATCGATTCAGTAATATAGAACCCGATCCCTCACTTTAAGTTCTTCCATATAAAAAACCTCACTTATAGAATCGTTTCATATTATAAAAGGGTTATTGAGGCTTCTTGATCCCCCATCTGTTCTATTATCATACTATTCACCAAGGATTACTTTCGCAGTGCTCTTGGATGTGGTTTATCATTGCTGTAGTTCATCCATATACCTGAGGTGATACACAATGGAAGATGAGTTTTGGACCGGTATTGTAAAACGTGCTGCCAAACACCAGCATATCAACCGCCGCAGCCAGTTCAGCCGGCATTTCAACAGGATGCAGACATTACCAGATGACCAATAAGTGCAGGTCTGTTCGCAGTTATAGGTATATATATCAATATTATCCACATAAGTTATAGTATGGCAGATGTACCTGGAGACACTGGAGTCAACAGCCACAACAGGGCTGATAATGAAATAAATTATAACAGTGAAAAACTTCTGGTGCTCCCTCTTGGTGATGAATCAAAAAAGATAACCCAGGTCATCACCAATGACACGGCCAGGCACATAATGGAACTGCTTGCCGAGCACTCCATGAGTGCATCCAATATCGCTAAACATCTGGATGTTCCCCTGACCACTATTAAATATAATCTTGAAAACCTTGTGGACGTGGGACTTGCAAAGATCGAGCGAATAAAATACAGCGAGAAAGGAAGGGAGGTCAAGGTCTATGCACCTGTGCGTAAACTTATCGTTGTGGTGCCTGAAAAGCTTGGTAGTGCCTCTATTACCGAAATACTGAAAAAATATCTTGGTGTTATTCTGACTGCTGTCTTCGCATCAGGTTTTATTGAACTGCTAACAAGTACATTTACTTCCTCAAAAAGCATGATGCCAGATGATAATGCCCTAAGAATTTTTGAAGAAGGGTCTTCAATGGATTCATCTATGGATTTTATAGGCAACGTTTCAGGAGGCGCAGAGGATTCAATAATGGGTGTGGTGAATGATTCAGCACAAAAGACCCTATCGAATGCAACTGCACCGGATGTCTCGAACATCCCTGAAGCTGTACCTGAAGCGGCTGAAATGGTCACTGATATGCCATCACACATACCTATCCTATATGTTGAACCGGCCACCCTGGAAAAAGGTAGATCAACCCTTGATCTGGATTTCACATCCCACCTGGGCTTGTGGTTCCTGATGGGGTGTATGTTCATGATCGCATTGGTAATGGTCGTAGATTATTACCGGCAAAAAAAGGCAGTCAATAGGAAATGATCACTTTGATAATACCTTTGAGTTACTTTTATCTTTTACCCGCACATATTTCCATAAGATCGGACTTATGAGGATAGCATTAAAGATTGGATATATCGGCACTGAGTATCATGGATATCAGATACAGCCTGATGTGCCAACTATTGAAAAAGAACTCTTCAGAACTCTTGAAGAATTGAAGATCATTACTGACCCTAAAAGTGCCAGATATACCGGTTCCGGTCGGACCGATGCCGGAGTCCATGCCCTTGAACAGGTGATCGCATTTGATACCGACAACCCGAAACTGGCAATACCCAGGGTGATCAACAGCAAACTGCCCCCGTCAGTCTGGGTATGGTCAAGGGCCGAAGTACCTGACGATTTCGACCCCCGGCGGCATGCTGTGAGCCGGGAATACAAGTATTTCATTTGTGGTGAATGTTTTAATATCCCACTTATGCGCAAAGCATCAAAGCTCTTAAAAGGTACCCACGACTTTGCTAATTTCGCCACACAGGATGAGGATAAGTCCACTGTGCGGACAGTTGAACGAATCGATATAAGGGTGGAAGGCAGATTTATCAATCTTGATATCAAGGCTGATAGTTTCGTATGGCATATGGTGCGTAAGATCGTTACAGCTCTTCGTATGGTGGGGGACCAGACCCGTGAAGTTGAATGGCTTAAACGCATGCTTCATCCGGAAGAGTTCGAAGAAGGACTGGAACCGGCACCGGCCTGCGGCCTATTATTGAAAAATGTGAACTATGACCAGGACATTCCCTGGGAAGATGATTCTTATGCAAAAAAGGTTTCTGCAGAGAGGCTTCACGAACAGTTCATGCATTATGGTGTAATGGCAGAGATATTCCAGGAACTTAAAGATAACATGCAGCCACCTGAAGTTTCTGATTGAATTATGACGTTAATTGCTTTTGAACTTTCGGGCGAGCATCCAGATATACCAGTGGCTGAAGTTATCGGAGCCCTGGAATCCGAAGATATTGAATTTTCTGTTCGATATCGATTTGACCAGATACTTATTGTTGATATCCCAAATATAAATACAAACGCAAATGTAAATGCAAATGCAAACATGGATCAGGTGAGCAAACTTAGCAAACGTTTGGCCCTGACCTGGCATATTATCAGTGTGCTGGGCATCTCGGATTCAACCTTACCTGATATTATGAACATGGTTGAGAATGTGGATTTTGATGAGCCTGTGTCCCTTACCTATAAAGTAAGGGCTAAGAAGATAAAGCGTAAAAGTCCCATCTCTTCTGAGGATATTGAACGAAAGATCGGTGGGGTGCTCTACAATAAGGGATATCGTGCAGACCTTGTAGATCCTGATGTCCGGTATAGGGCAGTACTGACTGATGGAAAATGTATCTTCGGTCGTGTGTTGGCATCTGTTGACCGTGGTTCATTCGAAGACCGCAAGCCGCAGAACAAACCGTTCTTCTACCCTGGCGTACTTATGCCCAGGCTGGCACGCTCACTGGTAAATATCGCAAGAAGCGGACCTGGCAGCATGATACTTGACCCCTACTGCGGCACTGGTGGAATACTGGTGGAGGCAGGGCTTATGGGTGCGGTGACGCTGGGTTGTGATGTACAGAGGAAGATACTGCTTGGTGCCAGGATGAACCTTGATTTTTATGTGCCTGATCATTCTCTTATGTTCCAGGATGCAAGTAATATGGCCCTGAAGGATAGCTGTATCGACTGTGTAGTGACCGACCCGCCTTATGGCAGGTCTGCACTTATTCAGGCCAGGTCCCTAGATATCCTTATGAAACGTTCTCTTTGTGAGATATTCAGGGTCTTGCGTCCAGGCGGTCGGGCAGTGGTGGTCTCTGAATGTCCTGTTGAAGAGTGGGCAGTATCTGCCAACTTTGTAGTTGTTGATGTGTATATACAGAGAGTGCACCGCAGTCTGACAAGAAGGATTTCTGTGCTTGATAAAATTCAGTAGTTGAATTATCAAAATAATGCCTATTAAAATAAGAAGTAAGTGAGCATAGCAGCGATCCAGAGTTCCCGAGGGCTCTCGCACCTCAGTACAGTAAGGAACGTGGGAAGGCTTATCTTCTGTGTTCGGGATGGGTACAGGAGTTTCCCCTCCGCTATGACCGCTACACTCACACATGATTGTGTATAGCGAAGTACAAACTGAATATCGCCTGAAATGAGCCCCGAAGGACTCACATTCTGAACAATCCTACTTTATAGATCAGCAGGAGTGGCACAGGCTATTAGTAGCCGCGGACTAAACACCTCGTTGCCTTGGTGCGTACATCCCGACTCTATCAACCTCGTCTTTTACGAGTGCCCTTAATGTTGTCTCTTTTCAGGATGGGTTTCGGGCTTAGATGCTTTCAGCCCTTATCCCTTGGTGCGTAGCTGCTCGGCATTGCCTTGTCAGACAACCGATCGACCAGTGGCACCGTTGCATAGTTCCTCTCGTACTAAATGCAACTTTCCTTCAGACAACGAACACCTCTAGTAGATAGTAACCGACCTGTCTCACGACGGTCTAAACCCAGCTCACGATCTCCTTTAATAGGCGAACAACCTCACCCTTGGCCGCTGCTGCACGGCCAGGATGGAAAGAACCGACATCGAGGTAGCAAGCTTCCGGGTCGATATGTGCTCTT
>JAUWRA010000015.1 GCA_030610815.1 Methanosarcinales archaeon | reverse complement strand
GGTACAGGATCACAATCCCAGCATTAAAGGAACGAAAATAATTTCATGTTTTGTAAGCTCTCTGATAAATAACCATTAAACAGGATTCAAAGCAACAAATCGTTTTATTTAAGTGTACGAAGCCCGGTACTATTAGTACGGGGATAGTTATTGGATATGTAGTAACGAAAAAATACAAGGTGTGAAATTATGGGAATAGTTAAAACGATTTATGATAAAGTTTATAATAAAATTAAACTTATTTATGATAAAGTTTATAATAAAATTGAAGCAATTAATTTAAAACAACCTGAAAAATTGAAATTAATTGAAATGCTTTTAATTGTTGGATCGATAATAACTGCGTTTAAAGCACAGCCAGATAATATGGCGACAATTTTTATGCTTTTTTTAATGGGTTCAATTATATATTATATATATATTCAAAGTGCTACATTGCAATCAAATAGTGCATACAATCATTTTATAAATTTGATTCCTTTATTTATTGCAGCAGCATTTTCAACAATATTAAATGTTAATTTATTCATGTCGATTTATATAAATGTTTTCAGTGAATTTCCAAAAATTACAACTGTATTATACATATTGTACTATGTTACGTTTAGTTTCATAATTTATGCAGCATTGGCAAATTTATCAAGTAACCAATCACAAAAATGATGTTATTGTATTTGACCACATTTTGATAATTGTATAAAAACAGATAGCTAAACTGTCATAGAGAAGGAATAAATTATGGAATTCAGATCATTCAAAGTAAAGACAGATACTGAAATTTCAATCGTTACGTTAGGATCACAATCCATTAGCATCAACCCTGATGCCCTGTTTTTCTAAAACGGGGTCGGTGACCGGCGTGCCTTGAAGCATAAAGATGGAGTGCACCCCTTCCAGCGGACAGGTAGTTAAACAAGTTTTTGTTTCTCCTTAACATTGCGTGTGTAACATCACTATTCAGGATATGATATTAAACTTGGAATCGCATTGCCTGAATTAATGAACTGGATTAACAGGATTGACAGGATATGAAAGTGGTTCGCACTATCCTGTAAATCCCGTCTAATATTTACCCACTCAATGTTGGGGAGATCCTTCCATGAAATATCCTTTGATCAATCTGGATGGAAATCATCCAGATCGAACACGACAAAGCCCTTTTCCCTAAGTACATCTTTCCCTTCGATCTTTTTTGCAACCAGACCAAAGAATTCTGTTCGCTTGTTGTTGTTCCACTGAACTGAAGTTGATTTATCCATCAATGTTTCAAGAATATCCAGTGCAGCTTTCTCACTGAGACTTTTCCATTTACATTCGATAAATGCGATCTCTTTCGTGTCATCCTCAAGAGCAACGATGTCTATTTCAATTTCCTTTCGTTTTCCCGTTAACTTGTCTCTATAATGACCATACCACATACCAATCTTCGTGAAACCAAACGGCAATCTATTCGTAGCTCCTTCTTTCCTGATAAAATCCTTGCAGATGTCTTCGAAAACAAACGAAATATGCTTGTTGAGATTCCTATCCAGCACCTTCCCAAACCGTGCATAGTTCCCCTCTTCAATGTAACTTTTATACGGATAGACAAAACTAAACCAAAAATTCAAAAAATGGTCCTTTATCTTGTAGACCGTCTTTTTAGACCTGCTGTAATCTGTCACAGGTGCATTCTTCTCAATAAAATCAAGTCTTTCCAGTGTAGAGAGATATCTGGGCAGGGCAGTTGGTGCCATGCCAATGTTATCTGCAATCTGGGTCTGCTTTGTGTTTCCTGCAGATAATGACCTGAGGATTGAAAAATATGTCCGAGGCTCCCGGAGCTCTTCCCTGATAAGGAATTCCCCCTCCTCATAGAGCATCCTGCCTTTCCTCGCTACATTTTCGAGTATATTGTCCATCGCTGTTTTCCCAAGGTCGAGTTCGGTAAGATAAAAGGGGATGCCACCTGTGATCGAGTAAATTCTTATAGCCTCTTCCATGTCTGTTTTTTCAGGGAAGAACTCCAGGCAGTCTTCGAATTTCATTGGTTCTACTTTCCATTGCCCAGTCCTTCTTCCGTATAGTGGGCTCTTGTATGCAAGCACTTCGCGTTCCATCATGGATATACTTGAACCACAAAGTACAAACATTATGTTTGTCTTTGATAGGAATTCATCCCAGTATTTCTGGAATATGGATGTCACTGCCGAATTTGCATTTATCAGGTATGGGAATTCATCGATCACAAGCACAAAACGTTCATCTGCTACCTTGCTGTGCAGATACATGAAAAGAGTGCGCCAGTCTGAGAATGGTGACTTTGAAAGCGCCACATCATCCATACTTTCGGCTATAAAGCTTGAAAGGAGACGTATCTGTTCAATCTCATTCCCTTTGGTACAAAGGAAGTACGTATGTTTCTTGCCTTTGATGAACTTCTGCAACAGGCATGTTTTCCCGACACGTCGCCGCCCGTACATCACTATCATCTGACTCTTGTCTTTCCTGTATGCCTCTTCAAGGAATGCAAATTCTTCTTTTCTGTCTACAAATCGAATATTATGCTGCATAACATTATGTTGTATTGCATAATCTATAAATGTTTCCCAATCGATCTTTCCTATCGTTTATTAACATTTATCAACAATTCCCGTTTCTGTTGTAAACGCATGTATACAATGGATAGTTCCGTCGATTTTTCGTAATCGTTTGGGACAGCTTGGTTAAACAAGTTTTATAAATCCACTTTGCGTAAAATAGTACGATAGAATTGAATACTTTCACCCCGCTCTCCGGTTAAGTATATTAACTTGGCAAGACATGTAACAATTGCCTTCCTAAACCAAACAAACCGGAGGCTTGAGGTATGAAGAATGAATAAAGAAATTGCAAAAGAAATTGAAGAGCGTTTTAGTCAGAAGGGATATAATATCCCCATCAGTGAGATCGAAAGCAGACTTGACAAACTCTTAAACGAGTTCAAGGTCCCGCAGGAAGAAGCACGCAGAAGTGTAGTCAATTATTTTCTAAAGGAATATAACATCCCACGCGGAGACTTCTTTGTCCAGCAGGGTGAAACACCTACTGTAAAAGTAAGTGATATTACATCAGATGGGAACTGGATCAATATCTCTGCTAAAGTGGTACAATTATGGGATGACACCCACGAAAGTATCGATCAGGCAGGATTGATGGGGGATGAGACCGGAACTATAAAATTCAATAAATGGGCAAAGGCTGAACTGCCTGCACTTGAAGAGGGTAAAACTTACCTGTTCAAGAACGTGGTCACTGACAGCTACCAGGAAAGGCTCCAGATCAACTTTAACAGGACCAGCCAGATAGAAGAGATAACTGAAGATATTGAGGTAAATACCCAGCAGGCTGAAGCACCTACTGTAAAAGTAAGTGAAATAACAACTGAGGGGAAATGGATCAATATCTCTGTCAAGGTGGCACAATTATGGGATAGCACCCATGAGAGTATCGATCAGGCAGGATTGATGGGGGATGAGACCGGGACAATTAAATTCATTAAATGGGCAAAGGCTGAACTGCCTTCACTGGTTGAAGGGAAAAGCTACCTGCTCAAGAACGTGGTTACAGACAGCTTCCAGGAAAGGTTCCAGATCAATTTTAACAGGACCAGCCTGATAGAAGAGATAACTGAAGATATCGAAATAGGTACTCTGACTGTTGAGTTCTCAGGTGCAATGGTGGATATCCAGTCAGGTTCCGGCCTGATAAAGAGATGTCCCGAATGCAACCGCGCCCTGATAAAAGGGGTATGTGGCGAGCACGGTAAAGTGGAAGGATCATATGACCTGAGGATCAAGGCCGTCATGGATGATGGTGTGTGTGTACAGGATTCACTGTTGAACCGCGAGATCTCAGAACAACTTACAGGTATCACCCTGGATGAAGCTAAGCAAATGGCTACCGAAGCCCTTGACCAGTCAGTGGTCCTTGAAATGTTCAAAGAAAAGCTATTGGGCAAGTATTATTTAGTAAAAGGTCCGAAGCTTGACAGGAGTATACTGGTAGAGGATATTTCGTTACTGCCGCCTCTCGAATTAGACCAGATCGATACAATTATCGCCCAGATGGAGGTGTGAATCATGGCAGGACAATATACAAGAGAAGTTGCATACCGCATCTTTGCCCAGGAGTTCAGGGATTCAAACTTATCATTCAAGGACAGCAATGACCAGTACTCCCCACAATATCTACTTACCCCCACAGGTGCCAAGGTAAACAGGATGTTAATAGTTGGTACGCTGACAGAAAAAGAGGATATCGGCAACGAAGCCGAGTACTGGCGCGCCAGGGTTGTGGACCCCACTGGAGCATTTCTCATCTACGCAGGTCAGTACCAGCCGGAAGCAGCCCAGGTCATGGCAAATATCGAAGCTCCACAGTACCTTGCTGTCGTAGGGAAGCCCAGCACGTTCCAGACCGAGGATGGTACGATCCTGACATCGGTCAGGCCTGAGAGCATACATATTGTGGATGCACAAACCAGGGACCGCTGGGTAGTGGAAACCACACAGCGTACACTTGAGCGTGTCAAGGACCTGAACAGCGATAACCCTGATGCGGTGCGTGCAAAAGAGCATTACAACACCGATTCATCGGTGTACAGGCAGATGGCACTGGCGGCTCTGGAAAGCCTGAATACAGAATAACTTTTTTACAGGGGTCATCTGACCTCATTTCTTTTTTATCGCTTTTTTTTTGACATTGTTTACACAGGTAACTTCGACTTTCTTGCTATCCTGTGCATGAAAAATGTCTATGTTTTAATACATATAAATACAATTACTTATTGGTGATATCCCGTGGATTTCGTAATAGAAAATGTATATGGTAGAGAGATTCTTGACTCCAGAGGCAATCCTACTGTAGAAGTGGAGGTCAGGACATACTCCAGTGACTCTAGGACAAGAGGTTTTGGACGTGCCAGTGTTCCCAGCGGTGCATCTACCGGTTCAAATGAAGCACTTGAACTGCGGGACAAAGATAATCGGTACAGGGGCAAGGGAGTGAAAACAGCTGTACATAATGTTAACACTATATTGGGTCCGAAGGTTGTCGGAATGGATGTTCGACGCCAGCGTGAGATCGACCAGATGATGATCGAACTGGATGGTACTGATGACAAGTCATGTCTGGGTGCCAATGCCATCCTGGGTGTCAGCCTGGCCGTGGCCAGAGCGGCAGCCGATTCATACGGACTACCATTATATCAATACCTGGGAGGAGTAAATTCATTCACACTGCCGGTCCCGACCCTGAACATCCTGAATGGTGGACAGCATGCAGGTAATGAACTATCCATCCAGGAGTTCATGATACAGCCAAAAGGAGCCGAAACCTTCAGGGAAGCTTTAAGGTGGGCGACCGAGACCTATCATGTTCTGGGGGATGTCCTGGAACAAAAATACGGCAATAGTGCTACCAACGTAGGTTATGAAGGTGGGTATGCCCCCCCGATCGACCAAACCAACGATGCAATGGAAGCAATTACCGAGGCCATCGAAGAAGCAGGCTATACAGAAGATGATATCACTATTGGTATAGACTCTGCTGCAACATCGTTCTTTGATGGTGACAAATATAATGTTGATGGTGAGAAATTTACCGGTGGTGAACTGGTGGATTATTATGTTGAACTGGTCGACACTTATCCAATTATTTATATTGAAGATGGTTTCCACGAAGAAGCCTTTGATGATTTTGCCGCTCTTTCTATGGAACTGCCAGATGTCATAAACGTAGGCGATGACCTGTTCGTTACCAACGTGGAACGATTTAAACAGGGAATTGAAATGGGTGCATGTAATGCATTACTGCTTAAGGTGAACCAGATAGGGACTTTAAGCGAGGCGTTTGATGCAGCTACCACAGCAGAGGGGAACGGATATGATGTTGTGGTAAGTCACAGGTCCGCAGAAACAGAAGATAGTACTATTGCTGATATTTCCGTTGCACTTGGTGCCGAACTTATCAAGACCGGAGCACCTGCAAGAAGCGAACGTACTGCTAAATACAACCAGCTTCTCCGCATAGAGGAAGAACTTGGTGAAGCGGCCCAATATACCAGGATATAAAACCTGATATCAGGAAATGGAGCCGCAGCCGGAATGGTGAAGCGGCCGCCATATCAGGATATGAACTACATAGGTAAGTAGGTCAGCAATGCGGCTATCAACACCGTAACATAGACGGCTTTGAAACTGCCTACTCCCCCAATGTTTATGGAAGGGCTTCCGTCAGTGTTCTCGTTGATGTTGAAGAGTGATGTTATAAGTCCGATAAGGATACCGAACACACCAGCGACCAGCACCACGGTGGCAGCGTTTCCCGGATCCAGTATCAGGGCGAACGGAATTGTTATGAGGCCTATATAATTTGGTATAACGATGCCGATCCCGGCCTTGATCTCTGAGAGCAGATGGGTGGCTATTATAATTATCAGCATTATTTCCAGGGCTGCAAAACCTGGATTATTGAAGGCTACATATGCTGCAAGGATGATTGGCAGGATAAAACCGCCCAAATTCAGGGTTATGGATGTATTAAATACCAGTTCATCCCCTCCCTCCATCTCATCTGCCAGCGGGACCGAATAAAACTCACTAAGTAGTTCCATTTTCTCATCTGAAAGTTCAGGCTTCTTTGTCCTGATATTGTAGATGGGGATTTCAGCGAACGACAGCAGTAACATGGCTGCTGTTAGTATGAACAGTACAATGGGGTTTATGTTCCACTGTCCCCCCAGTTTGTTTGTATAGCACAGGTAAAAGATCGGGAGAAGCATGAACCCGAAAAGTGCGAACATTTGCATATCCTGTTTGAAGATTTTTCCACGCAACTGATATCACCTTTTAATTATTAGTTTAGTCTTAGATTGTTAGAGAAGTTTATATAGATTATCAAATTTTGTGGAAAAGATAAATGGTAATTACTTATATGGTTCTGGATAATTAATAAAAAAGAGATTATAGATTATTCCAGATTAAATGCGAATGAAATTTAAATACTGGAATGTAATATAAATGCTGGAAGGCAAAATAAATATCACTACAAGAAAGGAGTACATAATATGGGTTTATTGAATCGAATGGGAACTGTAGTAAAAGCAAAAATGAACAAATTGGTTAATAAGATGGAAGATCCAAGGGAAACCCTGGATTACTCTTACCAGAAGCAGCTTGAATTGCTGCAGAATGTTAAACGAGGTGTAGCCGAGGTTACCACTTCCAAGAAACGGCTTGAACTGCAAAAGGGAAAACTGAACATGAATATCGATAAGCTAAGCGGCCAGGCCCGGGATGCAGTCAAGGCAGGAAGGGAAGACCTGGCGCGCCTTGCACTGGAGAGGAAGAACGGCCTGATGTCCCAGGTCCAGTCCCTTGACCAGCAGATCGAGGACCTGAATACGGAACAGGAGAAGCTCCAGGCCACAGAAAGAAGACTGTCTGCCAAGGTCGAGTCCTTCAGGACCAAAAAAGAGACCATCAAGGCCCAGTACTCTGCAGCAGAAGCCCAGGTCAAGATCACTGAATCGGTAACAGGTATAAGCGAGGAAATGGCAGATGTGGGCATGGCTGTCCGGAGGGCTGAGGAGAAGACAGAGGACATGAAGGCACGCTCGGCCGCACTGGACGAACTCCTTGAGGCGGGTACACTGGAAGACTTTACCGGAGGGGAGGACGATATCGAAAAGGAGCTTGCCAAGATCAGTGCCACCAGCAATATTGAATCAGAACTTGAATCCTTAAAGGAGGAGGTTGGCAAATGATTGTCAGGATAATGGGCGAAGGACAGTTCCAGGTATCCAGCAGCTTGCTTGACGAACTGAATGTCATTGACAACCGGATCGTGGATCACGTAGCTAAAGAAAATGAAAGTGATTTCAAGAAAGAGCTGGGTAAGCTTATTGCCATGATAAAAGAAAATGGCAAGCCTCTGGACGATGCCGAGATCGTGGAATCAGACATCATTGTACCACCTGCAGACCTGACCCTGGAAGAAGCTACCGGGATATTTAAAGGGGAAGGTCTTATCGAAGATTAATTCGCAGAATTATAATGGTATTCCCCAGAGGGGGTACCATTTTTCCACATTTTTTTCTATGGGAAGTTCGCTTTCCATGACTGACCTGAGCCTGAATTCCAGTGTGTTATCTCTCTGGTGGTTTCCTTTGGGTACGAATGGATAGTAAGCCCCCTGCTTATAATTATATATCCAGTAGACCGTGTCTTCACCCTGGAATCTGTAGATGGCGCATAAAAGCTGTTCACTGAACCCATGCTCGATCAGGGTCTGTGAGATAAGATGGATGTTGGTTACCAGGTCTTCAAAATCCGGGTCTTTCAGTATCACCCATAAATAATTGAATTCATCTTTCTGCACCTTGTACTCAGTACCTGTCTCCTTACAGCTATATTGGAGCAGTTCTTCTATTTCCAATCGTGCAGCTGCATACCTGGATGATTCCATAGATTTGAAACAGATACCTGCTGACCCTACAGGTTTTAGTCCAAGGTTAACATCCAGGGTAATGCTGGCTGTGGAAATGGCAAAGAGTTTATCTACCTTAGCTTTTGGAAGTTTACTCTTCCCCAGTATAGCATCAAGGAATCCCATTAAAATTCCAACTCTGTTTCTAATTTTTCCAGTGCAGCGATGCGTTTCTCAACAGATGGATGGGTTGAGAACAGTTTCATGACTGAAGAGCCTGACAGTGCAGGGATTATGAAAAAGGCATTCATGCCTTCCACTTTTCTCAGGTCGTCTTTTGGTATCCTGGGCATGATGCCGCTGATCTTCATAAGTGCAGAAGCCAGGTTTGAAGGTGCACCTGTGATCAGGGCCGCTCCTCTGTCTGCTGAGAATTCACGGTATCTGGAAAGCGTCCTGATAAGTATGAGGCTTACTATCCATACCACGATCGATACCAGCCATGCTACCATAATGCCGCCCGACTCTCTACTTCTTTGCCCTCCTCCGAAGAACAATAGATACCGCACAAGAAAGAAAGCCACTGTTGAAAGGAAGCCGGCAATGGTCATTATCATGACATCCCGGTTCTTTACATGGCTCAGTTCATGGGCGAGCACTGCTTCCAGTTCGCCCTGGTTCAATGTCTTCATTAAACCGGTGGTTACAGCCACTACGGACTTTTTCGGGTTCCGGCCTGTTGCAAAAGCATTTGGCATAGGGCTGTCAACAACAGCCACTTTAGGTTTTGGCAGATCTGCTATGGCACACAACCGTGTGATCGTTTCATGAAGTTTTGGTTGTTCGCTTTCAGATACGATCTTTGCCCCCATACTCCACAGGACCAGCTTATCTGACATGAAATACTGGAGGAACATGAATCCTCCAATGAAGATGAGCATTATATTCATGCCCGCACCCTGGGAAAATAAAACTGCCAGGAAGAACAGGTATACTACTGCAAGCAAAAACATTGTGAAGAACATCCTGCTTTGTAGTCCCCAGTCTGTTTTCCATTTTCTCATATGTTTATTGACACCTCGGTGAAGATAATTTAAATAATGTATTGTTTCTTCTGCATTTAAGGAGTTTGTGGTTAATATTTACAAATTTCAGCAAATAAACCTTATTTTTCCCTTGGCATACAGATGACTTCCCTTATCTGGAGGCCATAGAAGTTATTGGAATGTGCGGGTTTGATAACACAGGCCACATCTGCGCCGTTGGCTGTCCCGCCCACTGCAATGACCTCGCCTTCCATTGACAGTGCGCCGGAATCCGCTGCCATCAACACTACTTCCACGGCAACCTTGAAACCTTTACCAAAGAGCTTGCGCAGGGTATCGGCCACAATCTCTATCCGGCTTGCTCCGCCTGTGCCTTTGGAGAGCGACTTCTCTACACCTGAGAACAAATGTGACTGGGATACGATCTCTACCCCCATCTCGTTCAAACGGGAAACGTACTGGTTTTCCATATCCCATTTTCCTTCTTCAGTGGTTCCGTACTGGTGGGTGACTACGATTATTTTGATATCAGTATCTTGCAGGGCCTCTGCCATAGCTGCTCCGGTCTTGCCTGTGGTGCTGGCAATTACTACTTCCCTTATGTCCAGTTCAAGGGCGCGGGTCTTGACGGCTTCGATGACGGCGAGGGTGTTTATTTCCCCGGGCTTTTCGAAATATGTAATGCTTTTTTTCAAATTGTTCCTCTCCTTATAGTTAGTGTAATGGGTAATGGTATTTGAGGTAGAAATATTTAGTCTTTTGTGGTGCTGTGTATGGGGGTGGGGGAGCTGGTGAAGTGCTTGAAGTTTGAGATGTGATTGTGAATTCAGCATTCAAAACAGTTAAATCATTACATAATCAATATACGAATCTGGTATAGAAAATCATGGAAGTTCTTAATATACACAAAATCTGGGTGAAAATTAGTTATTAGCATTGCTAAAGAAGAAGCAAAGAGACTCATCGAGAAGTTGCCTGACCAGGTTACCTGGGATGATATCATGTATGAGTTCTATGTTAAAAAGAAGTTAGCAGTTGCCCTGAAAGCTGCTGAAGAAGGGCGCATCGTGTCTCAATGATGATGTTAAGAAGAGGTTTCTTCCGCAATGAGGATACTGTGGACTTAAACCAGCTCTTCAAGACCTTGAAAGCATCAGGGATTACATTAAACGTGATTCAGAATATTATGCATCTTTGTTCATCGAGAGAATTATTGAAGCAGTAGAAAGGTTGGAAACTTTTCCTGAAATGGGGCGTAGAGTTCCAGAAGCTGAAGAAGAAAATATCAGGGAAATTATTTTCCAGAACTACAGGATTATCTACAGGTTAGAAACTGAAAGGCTGTGATAGTGTAAATCCTGATTATGTGCAGATATTGGTTGAAGGTCTGCCAAAATATTTCATGAGTTATTTATCCGGGATGATGAAAGGTAGAAGTAGCAGAATGCCCTGGATGGAATTACCCCATTTTAACTTAATTGAAACTCAAACAGGCGCAAATTTATTGAACTTCGGTGCTATTGTTCTATTTAACAATCAACTAAGACATGTAATATTTAAAAGCTCTGCTCATTAAGGTTTTTAAAATATCACTGTTGTTATCGATATCAGACTGTTTAAGTCTAAGTCTATATTCTTTTGACTGTCTATCATAAGTCAAGACATCAAGATCGGAAGAATCTAGCAATTTTTGTATTTCGTCGTTTTGATCATTTTTAACATATAAAACAATTACACTCTTTCGGGGAATAAAAGAAATAAAATTCTGAGATCTCCCATCTTTACTGATGCCAATATAATGCTTGTTATATTTTAAAGAATATCCTGGTGCAAACTCTTCGACTAAGTTTAAAATTTCATCAGCCATTTGAACCGAATCCTTTGTACTCCTAGTTTCCCAATATTTGCGGTCAACTATTTCTTGTTCATCCTCTTCTTCTGTACCAAGAGTTAATTCATCAACCACTGTTGTAAAGAAAAGCGAAATGTTATTTTCGATTTTGAGTGCTTTCATTTGAATTGCAATAATTGGAATATTACCATTGAATAGTGAAATAACGTTAAGAAATCGACTTGTTATATCTTCAGCGATGAGAACAGCACAATGATCATATTGTGGAAACTTTTTCTTTTCATAATCCCAATATTCAATGGTTCGTATTATATGGGATTCATCAGATTTTCCGAGCTGTATCTCTACTTCATATCGTCTATTGCTTATAGAATCATGAAACAAAAGGTCCAATCGACCATTACTTTTTTGTCTTCTTTCAATATCTTTTAAGTCCAAATCCCCTAAGCCAAGAAGAGAAGGATCTTCAGCAAGTTTTTCTTGAACCCATTTTTCATTAAGTTCTGGGTGATTTTTAAGTGATATGATTTCTGGTTTTACATAGTTCGTCATTATGATTCTCCAATGTATTCAAAAAACATGAGCTAAATTTTTTTAGTTCATTTTGCATTAAATATAATTATTATTAAAATGCACTTCATTATATTTTGTTTAAACTTTTTTTCCTTAATCTTTATTTCAATTTTATAAATAAATGTCGATTGTCAATTTTTATTAGCTACTGACCTAATGAAAATATAATATAATGATTGGATTGATTTTAAAATTTCCTATAACTTTTAGACATTATAGCTCAAGTTTTGAATTAAAAACTGCGCCTGAAATTGATGGCCTGGATGAAATGCTGCACAGGGGCTGGCGGTGTTCAACAGAATTATATGCAGGGATATTGAAAGCAATTAAATAATTGACAATAATACGAAACTGCGCGCAGGTGCCCGGATAAACTTCAGTTAAAATCATCCAGGTCGAACACAAGATACCCGCCCTGCCTCAACTCCTCTTTCTCTTCTACCTTTTCAGCAACAATCATAACATATTTCTTGTGTGCATCATTATTCCAGCGCACAAAGGTTGATTTATCCATCAGGTCCGAAAGGATATTTTCTGCACCCCCATTGTTTACATCCTTCCATTTACACTCCTTGAGGCGATGCCTAAGCAGGCCGTGGATACGGATGCGAAGAAGATCGTGGGTGCGGTCAAGATCACAAGGTGGCATATCGATAAGGCGACCGGGTGTGTGCGGTGCGATAGATTTAATTGTTAGAGTGCATACATCTATACAGGGAGTTAGCATAAGCTACACCTTTTTATTGGTAGAACCAAACCGATCTCACCTACAAACAAGGACGCAAGTTTTTATTGCGTCAAAGTTTCACTGGTTTGAAAAGGCTCAATCTGTAGCGGTGTGAAGTACAACGCCACAGGAAGCTTGGGTTCATAGATTGGAGAAGAACAATATGGTGGTGTGCATCATGAAACGGAGAACCAAATTCGATATAGTTGTGGCGATTCTTGAAGTGGTGTCAGGTGGCGCAACCAAAACGAAGAATGTCTACAACGCAAATCTGAATTTCAATCTTGCGAAGAAACATCTCGATTTTCTGCTGGAAAACGGACTTGTTAGAACAGACGGCAGCCGTTATGAGATAACTGGAGAGGGAAAGACATTTTGTGGGGCGACTAAAGAATTGCAGAAGTGGACTGTTATGCACCATGCACCGGGTCAGGCATGGTTCCCGAGACTCAAAAGCATAGATATTACAAGCGGATCATCGCTAGCTACAGTGCTGGCTGCCAGAGTAAACACTCTGCAGCTCGCTCGGTAGCAACGACTCCGATATGTTTCAAAAGTTGCAGAAACTAAATGATTGAACACTAAGAAAAAGGTAAATTTGGTATGGAGGGAAAATCATGACCAACGGAAAATGCATAGTCGTCTCAGACGTGCACCTTGGAATAGAATACAGCAACAGGAGCAAGTTTATAGATTTCATAGATAATCTGGGAGATGACGTCGATCACCTTGTTCTCCTTGGAGATATACTTGAGTTCTGGAGGAGAGATCCTGTCGGAGTACTGCTCGAGAATATCGATATCATTCAAAAACTTATGAGCCTGGAGCCAGAGATAAAGGTCTCTTATGTAATCGGAAATCATGATTTTCACCTGATACGGTTTCCCCAATCTTACTTTGGCGCAAGGTTCGATCTCAAACGCGACCTGAGCCTCGAATACGGCGGGACCAAGTATCGCTTTATACATGGGCACCAGATTGAAAACAAGCAATTTGGCACGCTGGAGACCTACGAAACGTTTGCAGATGCACTTTGTATGGCTGGAGACGATGTTGGGAATGCTGCTGATATGATCTGGGAAAAAATAGGGGAAGGAGGAGGAGGCATCCTGGATATGATCAGAAATTTTCTTGGTATTAGTATGTATTCGTCAAAGCCACGTCCCAAAGCCACGTTGCCATGGATTAGAGAAAGGATCGGTGAAATTCTGTTGGAACCAGAAGAAAGGATTATGGAAAAATATGAGGAACATGCTATCGAATTGGTCAATGAAAAATATAACGGCGAGTTCTTGATATATGGTCATTCACACGAGCCGTATGTGAAGACTGAGAAAAATCTTGCGAACACTGGTTCATGGGTGAAGGGTTCTTCAGACTATCTGGAGATCGATGAGCACGGAGTGGTGCTCAAAAGCTATTGATAGTGCAAGTCCCTATGCAAAAAACAATTAAATAATTGGCAATAACACGAAACTGCGCGCAAGTGCCCGGATTAGCTTGAGTTACAGGTCCGAAAGGATCTGTTCTGCACTCCTGTAGCTCACATCCTTCCACTTACACTCCACCTCAACAAGTGCAACAGATTCCCGAAGGACTTCAGGTCTTTTCACATCAGATTTAACTAAGGAACACAGTGGAAACTTTCTTATCAATCGCCTTGCTTCCTGAAGTTCTATGAAAAAAACGGGTATTATTTACAGATGCTATACTGACGCCATAGATTCACAGGTTCCTGCAGAATATTTCAATACCTTTAGCCGTATTGCTTAGAAGCTTTTGTGCCAGAGCCTGTGAAGGCCATGAGCCCAGTCCGCAGTCGGGTCCGGTGTACCTTATAGCATCACCGAACATCCCATAGGCATTGGCGAGTCTCCCGGCAATAACCTCCGGGGTTTCCATATCGGTAACCACTTCCGTGAGCTTGTCTGTTTCCTTCCACACATTGGTATTGTACTTCTCATTAAGCACTGCAGTCAGGCCGAAAATATCAGTCCTGGCTATGCCTACCCTGAGGAATGTATCAGATACCTGTAAGTCGGCACGGTCAATGAGCTCCAGGTACGAAGGAGTGGCAGCGGATTCGACCCCTATTATATTAATGGAGGGGACCTGGCAGACCAGCTTGTAATTAAGTGGGGAATGCAGGTGTATCTCGGTGTCGATACCGTGTTGGTGTGCACTTTTCCCGGCCAAGGTCAGGGCCTTTATGATATCCTCATCGTTAAGCATGATCTGGGGGTTAATACCGATGCTTGGCTCGTCAATTGAAACAGTAGCCACATTGAGATCGCCCGAATGCCCGATTGAATTCTTAACGAACCTGTCAATGCTTTTAGCAAAGGTCAGCAGCACATCACCATAGGATGTTCCCCCGAACTCCTTTAAATAAAGCTCAACCGGACCGGTAACGCATACACGGATGTCAAGGGGTTTGCCGTGCTCCTTTTTGTACTTTGCACCAAGGGCCAGAAGAGCTTCAAGTTCCAGTATCTTTGCCTCTGGTTCTTTTACCAGCAGGGGTGCTTCTGTCAGTTCAGGGTCATTGATTATTCTTAAGTACTGCTGGTTCATGTCCTGGAACTGGGGATAGGTAGGTACTTCCACACCAGCCGCTATCTTTTGCTCCATTGTGTCAGAGATTATCCCAAACAGGCGCTCATCCTCGGCCCTGGACGTAACCGCCTGTTCTATCCAGTCCCTGGAGATGCCTTCGGGAAGTGGATAACTTCCTATATCGTCAAAGATTATTATCGGGTCCATGGTTGATACTAATGATTGAACTAAGCAATAATATCTTTTACACTGACAATCAACCAAACTTGAATTAAATCAAGTTGAATTGATTTCGACTAAAATTTGCTTTTTAAACATCTATATATATTTTGTAATATGTATGTCAAAAATGAAACTAAACAGTCTTCAATTATCATCAACAGGACAAGGATAAATAAATCAGTGGAATATAATTATGGATGTTTAAATTATGGATGGTTATCATATATTTCTAATTCTGCTGGCGGTCTACTTATCTGGACTTGTCGGCATTGGATGGTACTTTAATAAAAAACAAAGATCAGTGACTGATTTCTGGCTTGCCGGAAGAGAGATCGGCCCGAAAGCCATTGGTTTCTCAGCAGCAGCCTCCTGGCTCACCGCTGGCGGTCTACTGGCTGTTATCGGGTTTTACATGCTTAGCGGCATGGGCTCGATATGGGGTTTTGTCGCCCCAAACATCCTGGCACTGCTTATCATAGCGATGCTTGTGGGCAGGATAAAGAACCTGCCAGCCATTACCCAGCCAGAACTGATGGAACAGAGATACAGCAGCGCGATCAGGGCACCCCTGGCATTTATCATAGCTATTGTAATGATACTCTTTGCAGTGGCAGACATCAAAGGACTGGCCCTTGTACTCCAGGTGTTCTACGGGCTTGACCCGCTGTACGCTGCGCTTATTGTTGCAGTGGCAGTATCCATATATGTGACCCTTGGCGGGCTTTCGGCAGTTGTCTGGACCGATGTTGTACAGTTCTCATTCCTGGCACTATTTACCATTGCCATGGCCTTTTTCGCAGTGGGTGCCGCAACTTCGGGTGCTGTTGACGGTGCATCTCTCAGTGTTTCAGAACTGTTCGGTAATGTTGATTCCACATGGTGGAACCCCTTGTCCATAGGGATTCCAATGGTGCTCATCTTTATAGTCGCTATCATTCCGGGCTGGATGACTGAACAGGACCCGTGGCAGAGGGTCTGGGCAGCCAGGGATAAAAGATCGGCCCAAATAGGAATGGTGATAGCTTCGATGCTGATATTTGTGGTGTTTGCTGCATGTGCGGTGATCGCCATCGGGCTGAATGTTGTCTATCCAGAGATCGCGGAGATGGGATTCCCGGCAGGAATGGCACTGGCCGAACCTGCGCTGCTTAATTTTATTAATAGTAATTTCTCACCCCTCTTGATTGCTCTTAGCGCCATCGGTCTTGCAGCAGCGGCAATGTCGTGTGCAGATACCTTTGCCACATCAGGGGCTTCATGTCTTTCCCGCGATCTGTACCAGAGGTTTGTTAAGCCTGATGCAACTATGAAAGAGATGCTGATCGTGAACCGCATAAGTGTGCTATTGATCGTGATATCGGCGACCATTGCATCATTTTTTATTAATAGTATTATTGATGCGATCCACATTGCCACTTTCATTGCAAGTGCGTCATACTTTTTCCCGCTTATGGGCGGGCTGTTCTGGAAGCGGGCCACAAAGGAAGGGGCACTGGCAGGAATGGTGGTAGGTGCTGTGGCACAGACTGCACTTGTGGTTATTGACCTGGCAAATACACCGTTCATGGCACCGCCGTATCTTGCGACCATACACCCGGCACTGATGGGACATGGCGTGATCGTGGGATTGTCACTGGGTGCGGTTACATTCTTTGGTGTATCCCTGCTGACTGCCCCCCCAAGTGTTGTGAACCTGGCCCCGTTCTTCAAGGATGAGGCTGAGAAACTGGAATTGCATGGGGTGGAGAAGATTGATGAATCTGACCCCGAATATAAGGAATTCCTTGGCTGGATCGATGAGAAGGTTACGGGTGAGCGCACACACCTGCACCTGAACATTACAGCTTCTAAAGCCCTGGACTGGAATAAAACGGTTGAGAAACTTAAGGAAAGTTACCCGGCATGGGTCACTCCCTCTGGTCCGGACTCTGTATACAGGCTGACCCACCCGGATATGTTATCCTGTGTGTCTATGACCCGGGGAAGCAGTGATAATGAGATATGGATAGCTGCAGAGCCGAGGGTGGAGTCTGCCAAGACCCTGAAAATGGAGCTTTTTACTGCTTATGGTGAGGTGTCCAGTGTGCTTGAGCAGATAGGTGTGGGGCTGGCGGCTAACGCGCCTGAGAGTTGAAGTAGCGCAAGCAGGTTATAGTATCCGGAGTACGGGGAAGTGGTGGGGCTTTTCCCGTGCTTTTATTTCATCTCGAGGCGCTTATCTATCCATGATTTTGAGTACCCTTTTTGTTATCCATTATTCTCTCTCCACCGTCTACTCAGGCCAGTAGCGGGCCGCACACGTATGAAGCCCTGGCGGGCTCCATACGTGGACTGGATGTTATTATCATTCTTCTACCACCCACACCCACGGATGCACCTGTATCTGCCGGATGCGCCCTGCACTTCCTTATCCTTTCTCAACCGCTGGTACACCTTCTCGAGAACCGCCATGTTACTTTCCTCCAGCGTTGCATGCTATCCACCTTAGGGGCAGCGATGGTGTGAAAATAAAACCTAAATGACAACCTAAATGACAACCTAAACGACAACCTGAATGATAACCTGAATTAAGCAAATTACGGCAAGTGTAGAGACCTATCGGTCATTTGGGAGTTTAGTAAAATACGGAAGTACCACAGCACTGGACAATGCCAGCCTGCATGTAAAAGAAGGTAACATATACGGACTTATCGGCCCCAACGGAGCAGGCAAAAGCACCACCATTGTCGCCACTCTTGTCATGCTGTGGATATTGCTTCCAATCTTTAGTGTTACAGGGGAAAAGACATTCTCTATGATACAGACCGTTGTCATGATCTCCCCCCTCACCCAGGACCTGATGGTTCTGTATGATGGAAATAACGTCCTGGTTATCCAGTATGCAATAATCTATCTCCCCGCCGCCCTGGTACTCATCATCCTCGGCATAATAGTATTTATTAAGCAGGACATAGAATATTGACCTTCACTACCGACCTTGTGGTAAAATAAGAGATATGAGAGGACAATGAAATGACAGACACATCCAATGACGATGCCAAGGATTACCTTGAAATAAAAATGAATGCCGGATGGTATATGACCATAACCCTGGCAAAAAGCGAGAAATTTGATAAAGAATATGTAGAGATCGCAAAGGAGCGCAGCGGCCAGAAAAGAAGCAGGTTCAACCTGAACCCAAAATATACAAAGCAACTGGGAGAAGCATTGATAAAATTCGCAGATGCAAATGACCTGTGAACTATAGACATCACATAAAACCTGGCAATAACCTGTGAACTGTAGATATCACATAAAATCTGCCAGACCCATCTGTTTTGAAACATCACTCTCGAACAGGGACTTGATCTCAAGATTGATCAGTTCAAGTCTCTGTTTAGTGTAATCACTTATTCCGTACTCTTCTGCCACCTTAAGTGAAATATCCATATACTTCTTAACAGACCCCTCATGCACAGTAAGTACGATCTTACCGCTGCATTTCGGACATACTCCTTTCAACGGCGTACGCCTGAACTTCCTGTTACACTTCACACACCTGACCTGCTGGCGGGAAAAAGCCCTCAGGTTGCCGATCAGGTCAGGAAGGAAATGGGATTTGATCACCCTTTCAGCCACGTCCCGTTCATCCACAGCCCTTATCTTACGTGCCAGTTCAAGCTGGGCCGTCATCTTTTCGATCATAGTACCCAGGGTCTTGTATGCACTGTTGGCTGGTCCCATGGCAATATCTGAAACATCATGGGTAAAACCCCAGCCTTCATACTGTCCAGGCGTGCCCAGCCTGCTGCTCACTGTTTCAATGAGCTTTTCCAGGTCCTTAGGATTAGCATAATCCAGGGTGGCCTCATAGAACTCAAGCGGATACCTGAACAACAAATCGATATTATGCGCCTCCTTATCCACCTCCTTTGGGTCGATGCGCGTAGTAAGTACAAGCGGTGCATCCATCTTTCCGCCCCGTTTATCTGGCAGGTATGAACGTGAGAAGTTCAAGAACCCGTCCAGCAACAGCATGACACAGTCCTCATCACCATCACAGTTGCGCCGCTTGGCAGCATGGAAAAAGGGATGGGCATAACCCACCGAGGCACCGGTAAACCCTATGACCCTGGCCAGTACCCCTGCGGAGGTATGAGGTGCAAGCCCTATGACCATGGTCCCGATAAGGTCCTCTACCGAATCTGCCTTATAGTAGGGTTCCAGGCCGTAATACTTGACAAGCAGGTCGTCAATGAAATTGGCTGTTTTGAGCAGGTATTCGGCACAGTGATTGGAAACGACAATGTCCTGCACCTTCAGTTCAACTACTTGTGATACATCTAACAGGTCTGCCCCATAAGTGTCAATAGTGTATCCTAGTCGGTGCATAGTCTCTACACTTACGCCTATCTCATCGGGCCTGACATGGGTAAGAGGCATATCAGACATATCATAACGCACCGTTCCGTCCTTGAAGGTAACCACACCATGCCTGGCCCGCAGTATTCCCTTCTCAATAGGTTCAGGGGTCTTGTGTTTGGATATTAGTCCCTGGACACCCTTGAAAGTATCAAGATTGTCCCGTTCACCCAGGTTCTCAAAGGCCCTTTTATACTCTTCCTTGAAATTAATTGTAAGCTTATCAGCCGAAGTAGTCTCCTTGTGGCATTTGGGACATTCCGGTTCATTTGTCTCGATATTACAGACAGGACAGTGCAACTTTGGCATGGTCGGGCTATTGCAGTCAGGACAAAAGTTCCTGAAGGTCATAGTACCGCAGCGGGTACATGCCCGGCAGTCCACCTCGATCTCAAAGATACCTACATTTTCTTTGAACGACCTTGAGTAGTTTTTAGCATTGATGAGGGACCGTGTCCGTCCGCCTGCTTCACCTACAGGGAACAAAACATTGGGGGCAGGTTTCATCTCCCGCCTGTTGGATTTCTCAGGCCGCCCCATACGTGCCCCTATCCTGTAGGGTGCCCTTGCCCTGATCGTCAATTGGGCAAGGTGGTTTACCAGTTCCATCGGGTCAGGAAAATCGTCCTGTGAAGCGCTCCTATGCCTTTGTAGTGAACCATCAAGCCCAAGGCACCTGACCAGCGGTGCTGCCTGTTCAATTTCAATTCGCTGCTCCCGGATGCTGTGCTGGACAAGCAGTGTTTCCAGTATCTGCTTTATTGCATCGTCAACAGGAATTGACAGCAGTTCACCAGCAAACTCGCCATTTTGTTCAACGTATTTTGAAAGTGTGATTATTTCTCCTGAAGTAACATCGTGCCACAGGTAAGTGTACTGGGGATGGAGTGGAACATTGAACGTATCACATAACTCCAGTGCGGTCTGGCCGCCGGGGTCGGTCAACTGTGAGTCATCATATGGCACATCTTTGCCAATCTTACCGGCGTTAGTATGCAGTTCCTGGACCCACCATTCAAAACAATACGATGAAGGGACCAGGATATGGTTATTTTCAAGGAAATCACCGTAGTTGATCAGCAACTCCCCGATATCAAGGATACTGGATACCGAACTCCTTATTTTCCTTGCTTCGTCAATGGAATCCACTCTCACTACCCTGCCATTGAACAACCGTACAGTTGGACCTTCCAGGCTGTCCACCGGCGCTATTCCAAGGGCTTTGCCCGGTCTTTCAACTTTCATCTGGGTGCCGGGTGCAAGAAAATCATCCATTAATACCATGGTTGCCGGACTTACGCCTCCGGCTGCAAAACAGGTGTTCCGGCTGCGCCCGTACCTTAACCTGAAACCGCCTGGCCTGGAAGGGTATGAGAACACTGGCCGGCCTGCAATGATGTCCTGCAGGTATTTATCCTTGGGCTTGACCTTGACCGCCTTGTCATTATCATTTTCCTGTTCGTCTTCATTATCTTTACTGACCCCGGCAATGAACTGGTCAAGCCAGTCCCAGCCCTCCAGTTTGAGGGCATTTACGTGCTTTTTTATCTTGGGTGCTTTCAGTGCCAGCCCTTCGGCCAGTACCAGGCACATCCCGCCCCTTACGCGGTTGGTGGGTATCCGGGGGAGGTCCCTGTGCCCTTCCACCTCAGCATCCTCGGTTGGTTCACCGTCAATACATATGGGACAGTTCTCCACTATAAGTCGTATCTCCTCTTCGCTTGGTGTATATTGCAGGTTGGCCACGCGCCTGTACAGCAATACCTCTTCCACATACCGTTCCACTTCTTCCTTACTGGGTTTGTACCGATCAAGACCCATATTCTGCCTTACAACATCAGCCACCAGGACCGAAAGTGCCTGTGCCGTACCGCCGGCGCTCCTGATAGGCCCCGCATAATAAACCCTGATGAACCTGGAACCATCAGTGTTATCGCCCACATCGACCCGCTCGATACCTTCGATCGGAGCTGCTACCACACCTTCTGTAAGCACAGCCACAGCCACCCTGACAGCCGCATCAATGGCATGGGTCTCGGAATCGAATGACTTTACCTTTCCGGTGGCCACATCCACGCTTACCTGGAGAGCTGCTGCTTCCCGGCTCATTTTTGATTCCAGTTCCCTGATACAGGGTGCAACACCTTCTAGCTCCATAAGTTTCTCAACCCTGTCAGCCAGGTCCTTAGCGAGTGGAATTTCGATATGTGGTTTTGGCTCAAGCCCTTTTTTCCTGGCTTTTGAGGCAATATCAATTTCGGCATGGAGCGTTTTCTCCAGTTCGTCAAAGTATTCCTGCATCCTTTTGCTGACAGATGTGTCTTTCATAAGTATCCCTGTATTGTATGTAAAATTGAGTTCATGGTAAATAAGATGTGTGAAATTGTAGTTATCGACCAATAACTATATTAATCATTAGATAATATTAAACATTAATCATTGGCATTAGTTAATAAAATTATATATCTACAATAATCATAATTCAATTTAAATATATTTTAATATAATTAACTATATATTATAAAAAAAAACAGGAAAATAAACATTAGGTGATATGATATATGAGATCTTCTGAAGTAAGAGTTTTTGATGATACTGATCTGGAGTTTATTGAAATATTAAGGAATTTAAATATATCACGGAATGTAGCTTCAACTCTTGCGTTTCTTTCAAATGTTGATGAAGCAACTTCAAAAAGCCTGGAACTTGGTTCCCAGCTTAGGCAGCCGGAAGTTAGTATTGCAATGAGGGAATTAAGGAATTTCGGGTGGCTGGATGAAAGAGAGATCAAGAAAGAAGGCAAGGGCAGGCCGATGAAAGTCTATAAGCTTGCTGTTCCATTAGGTGAAATTGTTGAGCATATCGAAAAACAAACCAAAAAAGATACTCAAAGAATAATGAAAAACATTGAGAAACTGAAAATGTTGAAGTTTCAAGAAAAGTAGATTGTTAATCTTTTTTTGCTAAGCCTGGACATATTTCCTCTTAATAGCTTGTTTTTTTTCTGTTGGTACCTGAATTACCTTAGCAACAGCTAAAAGGAAAAATATTTTTATTATGAGATACTTGCCCTGAAGATACAGGGTAACCCTTAAAGATACTGCCACATTAAAGGAGTATATATGGACCACTGGATCTCCCCCGAACCAACCAGATTCGAAAGTGAACACCCGCTATTCCTATGTGTCCTGTCAAATACGGATACAGCCAGTATACCGGGTATCTCTGCAGCAGGGAAATCACCTGGGTTGATCGACTATACCCCGGCAGGAGATGCCGAATTGGTAACACTGGGCAGGACAGTGTGCAATGCCGAACCCCCGATGACGGACCAGAGTCCTACACCTGCCGTGATCACCAGGGCGGCAATGCAGTTGACAGGCATCCCTTTTATGTTCATAAACAGTGGCCTGAAGATAATCCCCAGCATACCCCTGCTGGATGTTGGTGCCTTCCCTGGCAGGGATATCAGGACGGCTCAGGCAGTGCTGGATGTGGGTAAGATATATGCGAATGCACTAGAGATGGGACGCCAGATAAGAAAGCTCTCGGATCTTGTTATTATCGGTGAGAGTGTACCAGGCGGGACCACCACTGCCATGGCTGTGCTTCAGGCAATAGGCATAAACGGCAGGGTGAGCAGTAGTAATTCCCTAAACCCCCTGGATATTAAAGCACAGGTCGTGGATGAAGCATTTAGCATTGCAGGCGTCAGGTTTGGGGATATGGCACACGACCCCATGGGCGCAATAGAACACTTCGGCGATCCAATGATGCCGTGTGTATGCGGTCTCATGGACGGGCTGGAGGATACAAGGATCGTACTGGCAGGCGGCACACAAATGATGGCAGTGCTTGCCCTCCTGGATGGTCTGGGTATAAAGGGCAATATTTCAATTGCCACTACGAAATTTGTGGCAGAAGACGGCACTGCCAGTTTTATTGAAACTGTATCTGACCTGGGCTTTGAATCGTATATTGCTGACCCTGGTTTTGACAGGTCCAGGTGCCAGGGACTAAGGATGTATGAATCCGGGGTTATCAAGGAGGGCGTGGGAGCAGGTGGTGCAATGTTTTTAGCAGGACTTATGGGGATCAGGCAAAAAGAGTTCAGGGAACAGGTAGAACTGGTGTGTGACCAGGTATTGTAAAACTACTAAGACTCCAGTATCTCGGATTCGATATTTTCGATCATGGAGTTCATCTTTTCATACCAGGTATCGATATTCCCCTTTATCATTTCTTTTAATTTACAGGGGTCAAGTGCTGAATAAACGTAATAATAGCCTCCCCCCTCTATGGTATTAGTCTCCCTGTACACCAGTTGACATGACATGAGGTTTTGCAGGGACCTGTAGGCAGTGCTGCGTTCCCGCCCGAGCAGTTCACCCAGTTTTTCAGCAGTCATCTGTCCATGGGATACTAGTAACTTATAGGTTTCCAGGTCCAGGTTCTTCAATCCAAGCACGCATTTGGCAATGTCTGAGCAATTGAAATCACCGTGGATCATTTCAGGTATGGAACTTGGAATTTCTTACACCTCGTTATTGTTATGTATGATCTGTTCAGAATTATTGTGGCAAGTGATAAGTGTTAAGTGATAAGTATAATATTGTATAGTTTGTACAAAACCATTATAATACTATAACTATTACAACTATTTATTTAATAATTTATCGATGGTCGAAATGGAGAACGATAGATATATTGTAGTCCAAGGGTGCAGGAAATGCGGAAAATGTGATCAGGTGTGTCCTGTGGATGCACTGTACAGGGTTGACGGCGAGGCACGCATAGATTATGATAAATGCACACGCTGCGGTAAATGCATGGAAATATGCCCGAATAAGGCCATAATCTACCTGGACTGACCAGCCAGGGCTTTGAGGCATCCTTCCAGCGTGCCGTTACCTGTTATATCGGGAACAATTCCATTATCACGCATCATGCTCGCGGTCTTTGGCCCGATTGCGATCACTGTTTTATCTGCTACATCCCCGGCCGATACGCCGGCCAGTTTAAATGACTTCCCGCTGGTAAATATTACCGCGTCCACGCCAGGCAGTATTTGCCTGAGATCGTTTCCGGTGGGTACCAGCCTGTAGGCTACTCCTTCCAGTACACGGGCGCCTGAAGCAGTAAGCGACTCAACCAAAGCGGGATTTGGGATGTCCGGGCGTACTAGTCCTATGGTCCTGTCCATGATACGCGAACCGAGATGGGATGCGAAATGATCAGAAGAGAATGAGGTGATTGTTTCACAGTTGAAGCCCTTATCGACGATAGCTTCCTGTGTCCTGGGGCCGACTGCTATAATAGTAGTAGTATCCGGGACATTGCCACACTGTTCAAAGAAGTACCTGACACCCATAGTGCTTGAGAAGATAAGAAAATCCACTTTGCCTGAGGTCACTTTCCTGCAAAGCTCATCTAGTGATCCAGGATTATCCGGAATTTCGGTCTTCATTGTCGGGACCAATATTGCATCATGGCCGTACTTTGAAAAAAGTTCACGGGTGCCGCCGGATTTTTCTTCCAGCCGGGTTACTGCGATTTTCATCTGATTGAATATCTGTGGTATATGATTTAACTTCTTCCAATCATTGTTCCGGACCCCATCGCCCCCTATTCTGATCCCGGGAGCTATATCAGCAAATTTATATTAACTAATAAATGTCTGTTAGCCGTCAATTGCCTGAAATGAGATTAGTGGCAATTGTAATAACCTGAGATGTGACAATGAATACCAGCTTTCTACTACTGTCAGTCGTCATCGGTTTTATTCTTGGTATATTCAGTGGGCTGGTGCCTGGCATTCACACCAATACGTTCTCTTTCATCTTAGCCGTTTTTTCACCCTTACTTGATGAACTGGGTTTTAGCCCTGTATGTGTTGCAGCTATTATCATATCCAATGCATTGACCCACACCTTTCTTGATATTATACCATCTGTATTCCTGGGTGCGCCTGATGCTGATACATCACTGGCTGTGCTGCCAGGGCACCAGATGCTGCTGGACGGGCATGGTTTAGAGGCGGTCAGGTTGTCGGCATTGGGCAGTGCAGGCTCGGTAGTGGTCTCACTGGTACTGATACTGCCCATGGCAATATTCTTTACCGGTGTGTATCCGTTTGTGGACCAGTACATTGGCTGGATACTGCTGGCTATTGTGCTGGTAATGGTCTATACCGAGCGTGGTGAAGTGGTAGAGGGACAGGGGCCACTGGTGAGGATGAAATACAGGATGTTCGCTGTAGTGCTGTTTTTAGGCTCGGGTCTATTGGGTTTGTTCGCTTTCAAATCCCAGGCATTGATGGACCCGCTTATCATGGTCGGCGAGCCTTCCATACTCATGCCCCTGTTCAGCGGGCTGTTCGGGGCGTCCATGCTGGTGATCAGTATGCTGACCGATACGGTCATTCCCATACAGGTAAGTTCCAGGCTGATCCTGCCCCCAAAGCGCATACTGAGGGGAACTGTTGTCGGCAGCGTTGCAGGCTCGTTTGTGGCATGGCTGCCCGGTGTCACTTCGGCAGTGGCTACTGTGCTGGCAAGGCTGGCAGTGAAGGAGGATTACTCGGATGAAGACTCGGCCAGGGAGTTCATTGTTTCGATATCGGGTGTGAACACGGCAAATGCGATTTACGGACTGGTCGCCCTGTATGTGATTGGCAGGACCCGCAGCGGTGCCATGGTTGCTGTATCTGATGTGATGGGCGGGACTAGCCTGGATGCCAATATCCTGGTCATTTTGCTGATCATCATTGTAGGGGTGTCGATCGCTGCCTATTTTATGACGATATACCTGGGTGAGAGGATACTGGATGTGCTGACCAGGATCAATTACCGCAGGATGTGCATGGTGATTCTGACAGGACTGACATTGCTTGTACTGGTGTTCACTGGCTGGTTCGGGCTTGTGGTGTTTGTTGCGGCTGTTCCTTTGGGTATGCTGGCACCCTACCTGAAGGTGAGGCGGACGCATGCCATGGGTGCATTGATACTGCCGCTGATGATGTTTTATTTTTGATTGTGTTGAATGTTTGGCTGTTTTTT
>JAUWRA010000006.1 GCA_030610815.1 Methanosarcinales archaeon | reverse complement strand
TTAAAATCAGACCTTAGAGGGATTGAAACGGATCATCCAGCTTGAGGAGGATGGTAACCCGATGCGTTAAAATCAGACCTTAGAGGGATTGAAACCGACTTATCGCAACTGATTAAGCTTATGCCTTTGCGTTAAAATCAGACCTTAGAGGGATTGAAACACACATTGAACCAAGTCCTGTCCATCCTGACAAATCGTTAAAATCAGACCTTAGAGGGATTGAAACACATAAGAACCTGAAGCAACCCTACACACACCTAAAGTTAAAATCAGACCTTAGAGGGATTGAAACTTATATGAAGACCTTTTATAGTTTTTTCGTCTATATGGTTAAAATCAGACCTTAGAGGGATTGAAACATATTTCATAATATCACCAATCCTACTATCCAAAAGGTTAAAATCAGACCTTAGAGGGATTGAAACCAAGAATGTCATAACGAGAGGTTGCGACTTTGCCATGTTAAAATCAGACCTTAGAGGGATTGAAACGAATTCGGGTCATAGTCGATAGTCACACCAGTCATAGTTAAAATCAGACCTTAGAGGGATTGAAACAATTAATTATGTAAGGCATCGGGTTCCCGTCTTCTTGTTAAAATCAGACCTTAGAGGGATTGAAACTCAGTATGGGACAACCTCCCCGAGAGTGAACAATACGTTAAAATCAGACCTTAGAGGGATTGAAACAAACTCATCAGGATATCACCGCTTGCTGTGTATAGCAAGTTAAAATCAGACCTTGGAGTGGTTAAATTATATCATCAACAAATGACGCTTGCGAGCAGTTACTCACCGTGGGTCATGCGGCTGCCACGCCGGGAAGCACCTTCCGGCCCAACAACATGGACTTTATCAGATATCCTATGCCACCAGCCAGGAGCGAATACGGGTCGCGCTGGAGAGAATCGAGCAGGTGCTGGGGTAACTGGTACAGCATAATAGAGTAAAAAACCAAACAACTCAAACTAATCTTTGCGCTGACAAAATCATACACCGCAAAGGACGCCAAGACCGCAATGTATCGTACAAGCGGCTTACCAGGCTGGAACTGTATAAGCTGTTAAAGCATATGATTGGGGGTGAGGAGTATAAGCCGCTGGTGATGTGGTGTGACGTTTCAATTTTACACAACCATTTCATATTTAAATGATTACATACATAATGATTATGAAAATAATCATCATCCATTCCACTGGAACCACCCTATGAAATTCTACAACCGCGAAGACGAACTGCAGGAACTGAACCTGCTGCGTAACGCCATGCCTTCAATGATCGTACTCACAGGACGGCGCAGGGTCGGCAAGACCGAGTTGATCAAGAAGTTCCTGGAAGCCGAAACCGGCGTATATTTCTTCGTTGACAGCGAAAAATCAGAGAAAATGCTGATAGCGGAATTCTCTGCACAGTTAAGCGAGTGTTTTGGACTTGGTGAGTATGTCAAGATCGAGGACTGGGAGACGTTACTGGAACTGATCTTTGATCTCGGCAATAAGAGGGATGTGATTGTTTGCATAGACGAGTTCCAGAGATTCCTGCAGATAAATCCCTCTTTTATAAGTCAGTTGCAGAAGTACTGGGATATGGCAGGTGCCGGATCACGAGTGTACTTTGTGATAAGCGGATCGAGTGTCGGTATGATCAACCGGATATTTGTTGAACAAAAAGCACCGCTGTTTAAAAGAGCCCAGAACATCTTATTCATTGAACCGTTCGATCTCAAAACGATAAGCCTGATATTGAACGACCTGGGTATCACAGGCGCCGCTGCAAAGATTGAGATGTACGCTCTTTTCGGCGGCATGATCCACTACTACACCCTGCTTGAGGATTATGGTGTAAAAAGCGTTGAGAGTGCCATGGATAAATTGGTACTACGCAAATTTGCCCCGCTGAAGAACGAAGTGCGGGATACGATGATAGAATCATTTGGCAGGGAGCACAGGACATATTATTCTATCCTGACTGCGATTGCTCTTGGCAAATCCACTAAAAGTGAGATCAGCGATTATGTTGATGTGAAGGTCACGTCGCTTTCCAGGTATATGGACGATCTGACAAACATCATCGGTGTAGTACGGCGCGAGGTGCCTGTGACCGAATCCAGGCCATGGAGGTCTAAAAAAGGGCGGTACCTGTTGAACGATAACTTTTTTGAGTTCTGGTTCAGGTTCATATTCCGGAATATGAGCTACCAGGAGATTGGGAACTTTGATTATCTCAGGGAGAAGATCCGGCAGGGCTTTGATCCATTTGTCGGCAGGAAGTTCGAAGGTATTTGCAGGGAGTTCTTAATGGAGTTGAACCGCCAGGGAGGACTGCCATTCAGGTTTGACCGTATCGGGTCATGGTGGAACAGGAAAGGAGACGAGATCGACATTATTGCGTTGAACAGCGAGACTGATGAGATATTGTTTGCAGAGTGCAAGTGGCGCTCGGCACCGCTCGGTCGTGGCGTGGTTGAAGACCTGTTTGAGAAGAGTAAGCTGGTGGACTGGAGAATAAAAAACCGGCAGGAGTATTTTGCGGTTTTTTCGAAAAGCGGGTTTGGTAAACGCGGTCTGGAATACTGCAGGAAGCATGGGGTGTTGATGTTTGATGCAGATATAATCGCTAACTACCGGAGTGAATAAACATAATCGAAGAGGCGCAGGGATAATTAGTACGGCATAATTATAATTGCAGGAAACATCCTGCCTTCCATAATTTGAATATACCCAACTTATTTCCCCACCTTGCTCCGCACACACTTCACATTTTCCGCCACAGTATTCCCGATCTCAGTCACCGAATCCTCCACCACATTTTCCTCCATCCCAATATGCATATGCCGTGGATACGTAGAAACCAGGCGGTGGTGGGGGTCCGTATCTATCCTGATAATTTTATCTTCAAGCTGCCAGTGAAATGAGTATTTATATTTCAACAGCCATGCACGCCACTGGCAGCATCCCCAACACACGAGGCCGCCGCTCGCATCACAGAGCACCTGCGCGCCGTCTGTCGTAGTGTTTGGCTGGGGCAGGCGTGCGGCTTCTCGATCACAGTAGGAGGGGGGGAGGGATTGAAATAACTAACGTGGGCTGGAATCAGTTCATTACTAACCGCAGAGTTCGCTGAGGAACGCAGAGAAAAGCAAAAACGCTCTGCGAACCTCTGCGTCCTTTGCGGTTTTAAACATTACACTGATTATATATTTTAACAGCCATGGCAGCCGCCGGCAGCACCAAACAACACCCGAGACCACCGCCCGCACACACGCTCAACGCATTTATAGAACGGAAGCAGATCAGAATCATTTCAATTTCATTATTAACCTCAGATAAACACAGATGAACGCAGATAAAGGTTAGTATGGATTTTAATTTTAATTATACCATATAAATTAAAATATAATCTAAATTTAGCTGTGATATCTGCGTTTATTCGCGTTAATCTGCGGTTCTAAACTCGCACGAATCCACACGGCTGGATGCCGCCGCCAGCATCGCAAAGCACCCGCACGCCGTCTGTCGTAGGGTTTAGCTGGGGGGCTGCATCTCGATCATAGTAGTAGAGCAGAGGGCGGTGATGGACGAGCCATATCTATGTTTTGAGCCAGGTTAAAATAGTAATTGCTATTTCCTTAACCGAGTACAATAAAATCGCCATATTGGTTAAAATGCTCATCAAAAGCCATCGCCTCAATGATTCCTAAACGCTCCACAACCGCAACCTTATATCCCAAACGGTTTTTTACCCAGTGTAATTGTTTCATCGGCAATATAGTTCGTAGTCACAAGAGGATGAGCCAGTGATTGAAAAAATTCGACTGCACGTGCATGACAGGAATCTGTCTTATCTAAAAGAGCATACCACGCACCTGTATCGACAAAGACCTGAGGCATTTGATCACCTCTATATTTCAATATAAGTAGCGGTCATGTTTGCTGGCAACATCTGTCAGACCACTGCTCCCAGCACCAATAATCCCGGACAATGCTTTCTTCTGTGCCTTTAATAGTCCTATTTCATCTTCAGGCACAACCATCATGTGTACATGTTTATGTTCCGGGAGATCTACTTTTTGCAGTGGTTTAAAGATTCCATGCTCATAAATAGCTGGTATTGATTCTGTCATAATAACCATATGAACATGCACTTATCAGTTAATAAGATTATTTGCTCACTAACATTTTACTGAATTCCCGGATGATCGGCGGGGTAGAGAGCGTGTGCACCGAGCGGTGGCTGGACGGAGGTGGAGTGAAGGATGTGAGATGTTCAGGCGGCTTCGTGGGACCCTATCGTACCCACCAGCACCCGAGGCCGCCGCCCGCATCGCAGAGCAACCGGGCGCAGGCTGTGGGGTTGAGCGGGAGGGGCGGCTGGGTGATTAAAGATGCATTTCATATAACGTCCGCGCTATGCTAAGTTGCCCGAAGCGAAGCGTAGGGGAATTTGGGTGAGGGCGGTACCTCGCCCAAATCGCATAGCCGCTGTTAGGTGTAGTGCCTGACATCTTAATATTTTTTAGTAACTCTTCGCCATTTGAGTTGCCAGCATGTCGAAAAATCTGCCTATCAATTTTTTAAATGGGTTTAATTTTACTGGATAATAGTAATTTGATTCAAACCATCCATGTTCCCTGTAGTATGTATAATCTCGATAGTTCTCATTAAGCATTAATTTCGCAGTTGATCGTGACATTCTAAATATCATAAGCTTAAATATGGATGGAGTTGGGTATTCTTTTTTTACTTCAATTTTAGCCCTTTGCAGAGCGTCGTAGATCTGTCGGTTCGTCTCATTATTGCCACCTTCAGACCAGGGGTCTGCAAGGGGCCTTTGCACTGAGAGATAATTATCTTCCAGAACAACCCTGACAGAAACACCTCTCTGTCTTGCGCTGATCAAAGCATCAGCATTGGTCGAGATTCAAGTTCCTGAACCGCTACATTGAGCGTTTGATGTGATGCCTCAGTAAAATCGACTATTGTATCAAGCAGGTCGCTGGGGCGTCCAATTGTTTTGGTCCCATAAATAATTTCAGTCTTCCAAGATTCAGAGCCATTTCTATTCGCCTTTTGTCCAAACTATAAAATAATAGCTATGAAATCGGCTCTTCGCTCTTTAGTATGGGTGACTTAAAATATTATACAAACATCTGAACAATTACATAAAGAGGGCGTATATAAAATGTACGAAGATCTTTTCCGAAAAGCATTAAACATAGATGATCCATGGCAACTTACAAAAATTGATTTCAATCCCGATGGGAAAAGAATAGATATCTACCTTGATTTTGCACATGGAACCAAATTTGAATGTCCTGCATGTAATAAGCCCGGATGCTCAGCTTATGATACAAAAGAGAGAGTGTGGAGGCATCTTAATTTCTTTCAGTATAAAGCGTATTTGCATTGCAAAGTTCCAAGAATAGAATGTACAGAATGCGGAATTCACCGAATTGAAATACCATGGGCACGAAAACGTAGTGGATTTACACTTCTCATGGATGCTTTAATCGTAACAATGTCCCAGTGTATGACAATATCAGAAGTAGCCGAGCAAATTTGTGAACATGATACACGTGTCTGGAGAGTTGTGGATTATTATGTCAAAGAAGCTCGATCTTGAGAAGACTTTTCAAATGTCACTGTAATCGGAATTGATGAGACTTCGTGTTCCAAAGGGCACAAATATGTTACACTTGAGGTGGATTTCGACACATCTAAAGTAATTCATGTTTGTGAAGGAAAAGACTCAAATACTGTTTCTATCTTCAAAAAAGATTACAAAACACACAGTGGAAATCCTGAGAATATTAACTCTATCTGCTGTGATATGTCCCCTGCTTTTATAAGTGGTATTCATGCCGAATTTCCTGATGCAGCAATCACCTTTGATAAATTTCATGTAATGAAGATGGTAAATGAGGGAATCGATAAAGTCAGGCGAGAAGAAGTGGTGGTAAACGAAAGTCTCAAAAAAACCAGATATATCTGGCTAAAAAATCCGGATAACTTAACAGAAATGCAAAAAGATACATTAGGTAGCCTCAAAGACATGAATTTGAAGACTGTCAGGGCTTACAACCTGAAGCTAAGTCTTCAGGAATTCTGGAGTATCAATGAACGCCTTCTTGCTGAAGATTATCTTAAAAAGTGGTATTTCTGGGCTACGCATAGTAGATTAAAACCGATGATTGAAGTTGCAAAGACCATTAAAGCTCATTGGAATGGAATATTAAATTATTTTGATTCAAGAATTAATAATGGTATATTAGAGGGAACTAACAGCGTGATACAGTTATTAAAAAGAAGTGCTCGTGGTTATCGAAATGTTCAGAATTTCATTACTATGATCTACCTTCGATTGGGTAAATTGAATTTCAAGTTACCCACATGAATTAGCGAAGAGCCATGAAATCTGAGTAAGTTATGGAAATCCTGCCCGCCTTATCCCGGATTTGATAATAAACTGTTTTTTTTCCCTCGCTGGATGGAAATGTCCAGCTTCTGTTTTGTACGGGAAGTAACCACGGCTCTGTATCCCAGGTCCCGTCGTTACTGTATCTTACCCGGTCTATACCTGAACCAAAGTCATTATATGTAAGAGAAAGTGTGACCATAGGAAAAGATGTTGTGTCAACTATTGATATTGAACCTGTAGGCTTCTGGGTATCAAGGATTATTTCATCTGAGTATATACTGGATATCCTGTTAACCTGGTCCCTTACCTGGTAATACACTATATTTGGGCCCTCACCCCCCAGTAATGTCCATGACCTGGAATTCTCAGGTTCCTCCCAGAATTCTGTATCCCAGATACCATCATTACTGTACCTTACGTGCCGTACTCCGGAACCTGCATCCTGATAGCTAAGTGTCAGTGTAACCTCCCTTGACAACGTGTATGTGTCCAAATTATTAATGTTTATATCACCTGTGGGATCTGTTGTATCCAGGATTATTTCATCTGAATATATATTGGATATCCTGTCAACCCTATCCATTACCTGGTAGAACACTGTCATTGGCCCCTCACCCTCCGGTAATGTCCATGACCTGGAATTAGAAGGTTCCTCCCAGGATTCGGTGTCCCAGACTCCGTCATTGCTGTACCTTACACGTTCTACCCCCGAACCGCCATCATGATAGCTAAGTGTCAGTGTAACCTCCCTTGACAACGTGTATATATCTACATTATTAATGTTTATATCACCAGTGGGATCTGTTGTATCCAGTGTTATTGAATCAGAATATGTTGGCGATACCAATCCTGCCCGGTCCCTTACCTGATAATAAACGGTTTTTGGGCCGTCGCCCCCAGGTAATGTCCAGGATTTGGAGGTCACCCGGGGTTCCCATTGTTCTTCATCCCAGACACCGTCATTGCTGAATCTTACCATATCCACTCCCGAGCCCGAATCATCATAGGTAACTAAGAGTGTTACCTGAGCCGATGATGAAAAGACCCCGCCACCATCTATGGATATTGAACCTTCAGGATCGGTCACATCTATACTGGTGATAATAATAACAGCAGCCGTTATCACTGCAATGATGGTCCCGGCATTGATAGGTGTCTTGATCCATTCCAATACTTGCTGTAGCGGGGATTTTGCAAAATTCTTGGCAAGGTCGGTAGATATTTTCTCGATCAGTACTTCATCCTCAGTATGCCCTTTGAGAATATTTGTTGTGATCTTATCTGCTGAACCTTTGAATTGTTTTAGCCTTTCCTGGTCAGATAATTTGCTGAGTTTATCCTCCAGCTGCTTAAGGTCTTTATTATCCAGTACTTCACTCTTTTTTTTTATTGCCCTTTTAATAGCCTGGCTCAATATTTCCTGGATGTACTTTTCAGTAATTTCTTTAGACGTCTTTTTGATTGGAGATTTGATGCCATGTCCGGTCTGTTCAGGTTCTTCCATGGTGGAGATCACTCTCCTGAAAGCTCAAGGGCCGTTCTCATCTTGTTAAAACAGGTGTTCAGGTTTGCTTTTATGCATTTGTAAGTCCCTTTTCGAAGTGAATCAAAAAAAATGGGGATTTTCAGGTTATCAGGTAATTTCTGTTTCAGTTGCTGCTCCATTCCAGAGATATTTTCATCTGCAAGGTCTATTACTTCAGGCAGGTCCATGATCCCGGTATCTGCTGTTATTTCATGTGTTTTAATCTCATCCACTGCCCTATCGCACATGTCCTGCATTTGTTCCCTGATAGTCGGACATATTTTCGTGTTCACCAGATCTTTCGCCAGGGCTTCTGAGGTTTCTGTTACAAAGTCATTAAAGATGGCTTCAACTGACCTGGTCTGATAATTCCTTATCTTCAAAAAACCCAGATCAAAACAATCGTTCAGGCCGGTTAAGATACCTTTTTTCACGCCCTCTGGTATTCCTTCTTCTACCCCTTCAGTTACACCAGAGATGAATTCCTGCTGGATCTCTTTAATATAGGTATTGTATTGTTCATGAAGATAATCGGATATGTTCTGTGTTGTGGTCATATTTCATTGCTCCCCACAATACTGTTCTAGCTATTGCCACTGCATGGATCAAGCTGATTTTTCCATTAATCGATAAATTAATGCAATTTCACCCAATTTGCTTCAGCCAGATTTCTGATAACATTTGGCGGCACTCCCGGACCTTTAAGTTGATCATATGAATGAAAAATTTTATTCCTCTTATTTCTGATTTCAGTAATGCTTTTAGTTTGGTGTCCCACAATGTACATAGATGGATTAGCTTAAGTTAGTATATAATCTTTAAATGTTTCTCCCTCGATAAACTCACCACATTCATATAACCACCATTGAATTCGCAGATATAAAATGTAATAAATTGTATCCACCAACTGAAAGGAGTTTTCATCGCCAAATTGCTCGCTCCTTTATTCCACTCCTTAATTCGAAATTATACTATTATTTTTATTGATTTACATTATATTAACTTATCGATATTTCAATCTTATTTGTTCTCCGCCTGTTCTAATTATTGTCATATCAGGCTGTCCCAGAACTCCGAGTTTTGCAAATTTTATAACTTGTTTTTTGATTTTAAAGCTTAATTAACCTTCTTTTTCAGATGAATTATAGTTTTGAGACAGTCTGGTATCCTCTCTCTCATGCGAACTTTTTTATTATTCCGGATTAGTAGATATTAATTTTCATATGAACATCTCTATAGATGAACATTCTATCTTTTTGAAGTACAGGGAAGTTTATTATACTTTCCAGGCACTGGAAAATCCTGATTTATTTGATTTACTTTTATACTGACTGCCTTCCCCTTCACACCCCAGTCCTCCGAAACTGTACCGTCCCCACACACACCATAACCCCTGCCGCCACAGCCAGCCCCACCATCCCCTCCACAGGCACACCCCCAGCGAACAGCACCCGTATGCTGTCTATAGTATGACTCAGCGGGTTCACCATTGCCACCATCCTCAACCACTCAGGCATCTTATCATACGGCATGAGCGCATTGCTTGCAAAGAACAGCGGCATGCTGATCATACTGTTCACAGCCGCATAGCCGTCGTGGTCGCTGATATGCAGGGCAAGAGTGATGGCGATCGCTGAGAACAGTACTCCGAACAGGAATAATGTGAGATATACAAGGGCAATGTTGAGCGGACTGTGTATCCTCACTCCCAGCAGTCCAGCGATCAGGAGGATCACAGTAGCCTGAAGCAGCCCCCTGGTGCTGATGAACAGGATCTTGCCCAGAAGGATGCTCTCTCTTGGTGCAGGCATGGCAAGGAACTTGTTCAAAAACCCGAGAACCTTATCAAATATCATAAGAGCACCCCCCTGCAGCGAAGAGAACAGCATGGTCATGACCAGAATGCTTGGTGTGATGAACTCAAGATAATTGTCAGTAAATCGTATAGGCAGGGTCAATCCCACCAGCACCAGCCATGCAGCCGGCATCGCAAGCGATGCCACCACATTGATCCGGCTGCGGCTCCATTTCCTCATGTCCCGCTCAAAATAATATAGTATCTGCTTCATGACCGCCTCCGCAGCATGGTCCTGAACCTGAATGCATCAAATCCGGCCTGATCCTCACCAGTCTTCACATTCTCAAGGAAAACATCATTCAGCGAAGCATCTTTTCCCAGACCAAGTTTCAGGTTTGTCGGCGAATCCACAACCACGATACGCCCCCTATCGATGATCGCCACCCTGTCACAGTACTCATCAGCCTCCTCCATATAATGCGTTGTCATAAAGATCGTCATACCCCGCTCCCTCAGTGCGGAAATATGCTCCCATATCTTCTTCCTGGCAGCCACATCCAGCCCCAGGGTCGGCTCATCCAGAAATAGCACCTCAGGCTCGTGAACCAAAGCCTGCGCCAGTTCCAGCCGCCTGCGCATCCCGCCCGAGTACGTCCGCACAAGATCGCCCGCACGCCCGGTCAGCCCCAGCAATTCAAGCACATCATCCACCCGCGTGTTCCTGTCAGGCACACCGTAGAGTTTGGCATACAGCATCACATTCTCGTGCCCGGTCAGTTTAATATCAACCGCCATATCCTGCGGCACATAACTGATCGTCCCCCGCACCTTCTTAGCATCCTTTACAACATCATATCCGCAGATACTGGCAGAGCCGCTGCTGGGTTTTAGCAGCGTGGTAAGTATCATCACAGTCGTACTCTTCCCCGCGCCGTTCGGACCCAGGAGCCCGAATATCTCGTTCCCGACACTGAGATTCACATGGTCAACAGCACACAGGCTGCCGAAGTATTTCGTCAGTTCATGCATCTCGATCATAAGTATCCCCTTGTAAACGCATATATCCCTCGAAGCGCCGAAGATAGTAGCAGTAATAATACGAACATAACAGTAAACAGTACAGATTTCATTAGTCTACCTTGATCTTTTTTCTGATCTCCTTCATCTTCTCATTCCAGTCAGGGATATCTTCCATTCCCATGATATCCACAGACCCGCCCTGGAACTCTCCGTCGCCAGCAAGGTCTTCCATCCATCCCTCGATCTCAAGGTATGTGTTCCTGAGCGCATCGAGTACCTCGGGATCAGCATCCCACAGTCCGCGCGATTCGGCTTCCAGCAGACGGCGTGCGATCTCTTCCAGAGCATAGGGATTGTTCTCCTCAAAGAACTGCCGCATCTCCTCGTCCAGCACAAAGGTCTTTGTGATATCATCAAACACCCAGTCATCCACTTCCTGTGTGGATGCCTCCCAGCCGTACACCCGTCCGACCCTCTTGGAGATGTCGCCTGCGCCTTTGTAACCGTGCTCCTTCATTCCATCGATCCATTTCGGGTTCAGGAGCTTTGTCCTGGCGATACGCCTGATCTCATCTGCCAGATCCCTGACCTCGACATGCTCGGGTTCCCTGGTATCACCGTAATAAGTTTTTACTTCTTTTCCCGAGAGATGCCGTGCTGCTGCGGTCAGCCCGCCGTGCGTGCCGAAATAACAGCAGCAGCCGCAGAGGTCATATTCATCGCTCACAACCTTGTTGAAGGTCGCATCGACTGTCTTCAAACTGTCCGCAAGATGCTGGTGCGCCTCCTTGCCGTTCATGTCCTTGCCGTAGGCGTATCCGTTCCAGTAAAGAAAGACCTCGGCCAGGTCCTTCTCCTCCTTCCATGCACTGGCATAGACGGCAAGGTTCACGCCGCTGCCGTACGTTCCGGGTTTGCATGAGAATACCCGCAGGGTGGCATCCCGCCAGTCACTACCCCCTTCAACCCTCTCAAGCGAGTGCTTACGAGGGTAGTTTAGATCAACTGGTTCATCCAGTGAGGCAACCGCCTGTATCGCCTCATCAATATACTCGATGCAGTTCGGGAAATTATCCCTGGTTATGCCTGATACCCGTATCGTCACATCGATCCTGGGTCTGCCCAGCTCCTCAAGCGGGATCACCTTAAAACCATTTACTCTTCCGTTGCCCTGCCAGATGGGTTCGACTCCCAGCAGGTTCATGATCTGCGCCATGCCCTCACCATCAGCCCACATGATATCGCTCGCCATCCAGTAGAACGCCACATTCTCTGGGATGCGTCCTTCTTCGTCCATGTATTTATCGATCACTGCCCTGGACAGCTGCTGCCCGACCCTCCATGCGGCCCTGGTCGGCACTCGTTTCGGGTCAAGAGAATAGAAGTTCCTGCCTGTTGGCAGCACATCATCCCTGCCGCGTGTGATCAGGCCAGACGGACCTGCGGGGATGTACCCGCCTTCAAATCCATGGAGCAGTGCCTCGATCTCTTTTGAAGCATCGAGACGGGTATTCAGATCAGCGATGCGCTCACCAACCTCTGCAAGTCCGGTGTCCCTACCCTTGCCCCTACCCATATCCTTGCCTTTACCCTGAACCTGAATCATACTCGTCCATCTGTCTCCCATTATCTCCTGTATAAGATCCGAAACATCCGTTTCGCTGTTATCCAGACACTCCCGGATGATATCCTTTGACAGGTGGTCGATCTCCTCAAGGAGTGATCCGTATGAGCGACCGTTTTCTGTGACCTTGCCCTGATCGCTGATGAGCTCATCAAGGTCAAGACCCAGCAGTCCTGCGCTCAAGCGCCTGATCGAAACATTACTATCCCTTTCATCATAGCGCAGGATGGAATTGATAAAATTAACACGATCCTCACCTTCCGGAAGCTGTCCGAAGATGTGCATTCCGCTCTGGATCTGCGTGTTGCGTATCTTGCTGAGTGCCTCATGCGCTCTGGTGACGATCTCACTGAACTGCAGACCACTGCTGTCGCCATTGGCACTGCCACCGTTATCACTATTACCACTGCCGTTGACATTGCTATCACCATAATCATAACCCAGCTTTATCTCGGCAGACAGGTTCGTGCGCTCGATCTCATCCATGATCAGGTGTTCAAGGGCATGTGCACGTCCAGGGTCGTGTTTTGTCTGTTCATACTCACCCAGCAACCGGTCAAGTTCATCAAGTTCATCATACAGCCCCCCGCCGGTCAGGACGGTCTGCATGTGGTCAACGATTGTCGCAAGCCCCCTGCGCTTGGCAATAGCACCCTCGGGCGGGTTATCAGCATTATAGATATAAAGATGCGGAATGCTGCCGATCGCAATATCAGGATAGCAGTCACCTGATAATCCCACGCCCTTGCCTGGCAGGAACTCAAGGTTGCCGTGCGTTCCAACATGCACCAGCACATCCGCACCATACGTGTTCTCAAGATACCGGTAGGTAGCAAGGTACTGGTGTGTCGGAGGCACCTCGGGATCGTGCAGTATCCTGCAAACCTGTCCATCGCATCTGGTGCCTGCACATCCGCGTTTGGGCTGCACGCAGACCACGGCGTTCCCGTAGTTCACACCCGTTATCACGATCTTACCCTCATACAGCATGGCTGCGGGCACGCCGTCCTTTGCCTCACCAGGTGGATTGCCCCATGCATTGATCATCTGGTCCTGGACCTTCGAACTCAGTGTATTAAAGAACTTCTCATATTCCTCTTCGCTCACAAGATCCAGAGCACCGCCGTTCTTCACGATCTCACCCACAGTGGTCCACCTGAACTCCGAGATCGCTTTGCGCTCCATGATAGTATCAATAAGTTCCTTGCCGTTGGCAGGCGGGTCGATCTGGTAACCTGCATCACGCATCCGGTTCAATACCCGTGCGACACTTTCAAGAGAATCAAGATGGGCTCCGCCGCCAACCGTAGCCTCAACTCCCGCACACGGATTGTTGAGCAGGATAAATGCCACCCTGCGTTCACTGATAGGTTTGTTTCTTAAGCGTATCCATTTTTCCACACGCGATGCCAGTTTAATGCAGCGCTCAGCAATGGGACGGCGCTCGATAAAATTATCCTGCGCTTCTCCGGCAGCGATGATGATGGGCTCGATCACACCCTCGAACTCAGGCAGTGCCACGCCCCAGCCAATATCATTGCTAAGACCGTTCGTCTTTTCCCACTTCTCGCGTGTTGTGTAATAAGAAATGATGGGCTGGAAGACGGGAACATCAAGATCTATCAACAATTTGACACCATATCTGGCGTTTGAGGCATCCTGTATCGTTTTCTTATCACTCACAAGAAAGAACGGTGAGAGCTTCACGACAGCATCGACAACAGGTTCACCATCTACTATGAAATACTCCCTGATGACCTCATCCATTCCTTTAGTTCCCAGTTCATCATCCCTGACAGAATATGAAAAGACCGGTATCACACTGAGATTCCTGCTCTCAAACTCCCGTATGAGCGCATCCTCTATTTCAAGGGTCCTGTTCACCCAGGATATCCTTGAGAACAGGATACCTACGGTCCCCTTCTTTGCAGGTTTAGCAGGCTTAGCAGGTTTAGTAGATCTTTGCCAGTCGAGATACTCTGTGATGTCCGAAAACTGCCCGGGTGCGTCTGGATGGTACAGCCCTTCCCACGGCACCTGTGCCGGAGGTTCAGCCGCAAGATCAAGTCCCATTACCTCTTTTCCTATGTAGCGCAGGAGATTTACAAGATTCTCCTCTCCATTATAGGTGATATAATTATAGCAGTTAGCCACGATCCTGGGGTCAACTGTTGAGAACACCCAGTGGGAGGGGTCATATCCGAGACAGACAATGGGGACCTTTCCTTTTATGTACTCCAGCCTCTGTTCGAGTTCCTCCCAAAAAAAATTGGCTGTGTGATACAGGAGGATCACATCTGACTGCTCACACGATCTGAGGACCTCATCCAGCTTATCCGGGTCATCCTCAAGAGTGCTTGTGGAATATGCAGTAAGCTCAAACCCGAGTTTTTCGGATGCCTGTTCAAGCATGCGTACATACGAGTTCCACATTATTGCTGTGATCTTCATCTCACCACCACTAACAAAATATCTTTACAGATTGCACTGCAATAGTCCCATTCCATTTCACACTGCCTTTATTTTCAGGACTGCCCGTATCAAGAGATAATCTCCCGTCTGTGCGGGTAAGTGCATCACTTACTGTATTGCAATCAGTCTTAAAATTCTCCTGATACAATACTTTTTCTGCAGGTGCAAGATTCCAAAGTATCACTTCAAATACTATAAAAATAACCACAACAATTAAGTCAGTTTTTTTTGATAACATTTCAGTGATTTACAACACATAACGGTTAATAAGATTATCTATATTTTTATTATTCTGCATATTATTTTAAAAATAAAAAGACTTAATTAGTATTACACTTTTATAAAATAATATTACTTAATAACATACAAATAAAAATTAGGTCCTGAAGGAATGAAGATAACTCATGAAAAACCATACAAAAATCCCGTACCCTTTCACCGCCATTGTAGGGCAGGAAAAGATGAAAAAAACCCTGATATTGAACGCCATCAACCCGAAGATAGGCGGTGTCCTGATCAGGGGGGAGAAGGGGACCGCAAAATCCACGGCTGTTCGGGCGCTTGCAGGTCTTCTGCCTGAGATGGAGGTGGTGGAGGGGTGCGTGTTCGGCTGTAATCCCAATAACAAGAACGAGATGTGTGAAGATTGCCTTGAAAAGCTGCAGCTTGGCGAGCTTAATACCGCAGTGCGCAAGATGCGGGTCGTTGACCTGCCTGTGAGCACTACTGAGGACAGGGCTGTAGGTACTCTTGACATCGAGCATGCTATCAAGAAGGGGGAAAAGCGGTTCGAACCGGGGGTGCTGGCAGCAGCTCACCGCGGCATCCTATATGTGGATGAGGTGAACCTGCTTGATGACCATATCGTTGATGTGCTCCTGGATTCTGCTGCAATGGGGGTGAACACTGTGGAGCGCGAGGGTGTATCATATTCCCACCCTGCCTCCTTTATTCTTGTAGGCACCATGAATCCCGAGGAAGGGGAACTGCGTCCCCAGCTGCTTGACCGTTTCGGCCTGTGTGTTGATATCGAAGGGATACATGAGGCGCCTGCGCGGGTTGATGTCATTAAACGAAGACAGGGATATGAAAGCGATCCCGAGCGATTTGCCAGTGAGTGGCAGGGATCTGAGATCGAACTGTGTGAAAAGATAGTGAACGCAAAGGATCTGCACCCACAGGTTCAAATCTCGGATGATATGCTTGAACTGATCGCACAGATATGCATCGATATGCACGTTGACGGGCACCGTGCTGATATAACCATGATGAAGACCGCTACTACCATAGCAGCCTATTATGATCGGACTTCGGTTACTGAGGAGGATGTTAAGGAGGCTGCCGAACTGGTCCTTTCCCACAGGATGCGCAGGAAACCCTTTGAAGAGCAGACCGATTACCAGGATAAACTGGACGAGTCCCTTAATAAACAGAAAGAAAAACAGCAAGAACAAGAACAAAAACAAAAAAAGCAACCGGAACACAGTGGACACAAGGAACAACCCGAGCAACCCGGGCAGACCGAACAAAACAGTAAAGATGATGGGGATAAAGAGGAAGTACCAGATGCCTCGTTTGAGACTACCTTTGAAACCGGTGAAACCTATCAGGTAAAACACCTGTCTCCAGGCCATGACAGAATGAACAGGAACGGCTCTGGGCGGCGCACCAAGACACGGACAGATTCCAGGTCAGGCAGGTATGTGAAAAGTACGATCCCGCATGAGAAGACCTCAGATATTGCCTTTGATGCTACTTTCAGGGCGGCAGCCCCACACCAGCTTAACAGGGAAAAGAACGGGGTGGCCATTGCCATTCGACAACCTGATATCAGGGAAAAGGTACGCGAGAGGAAGATCGGTAATACGATCCTGTTTGTTGTGGACGCCAGCGGTTCAATGGGTGCACAGCAGCGCATGACGGCTGCTAAGGGTGCGATCCTGTCCCTGCTCATCGATGCTTACCAGAAACGGGACCGGGTAGGACTTATAGCGTTCAAGGGTGATAGTGCCGAACTCATACTTCCGCCCACATCCAGTGTTGAGCTTGCCAGGAAGTACCTGCAGGACCTGCCAACAGGCGGCAAGACCCCGCTGCCCCACGGACTAATGAAAGGATATGAGGTTATACAATCTGAACTCAGGCGTGACCCGGATATATACCCGTTTTTCATCCTGATATCGGACGGGAGGGCAAACGTATGCCTGCATGGGAATTCAGCCATGGAAGAGACACTGGAGATCGCATCCCACATCAAGGCAGAAGGGATACATTCTACTGTGATAGATACAGAAGTCGGAGCTATCAGATTCGGGTTTGCACGCCGGATATCGGATGCGTTGGGAGCCAGGCACCTGAAACTTGAGGATCTGAGGTCTGACTCGATCGTGAATGCGGTGAAATTTTCTACGGGCATGTAAACCCTTTCCAGAAGAATCAATTTTATTCCTGCTATTTTTTTTCAAATTTAATTTTATACTCTGAGTATTGAACATCAACAATTCCTTCCACGGGCCAGTACCATAATTGTAGTAACAACGAGGTTAATAGCCTTTGTGTCTTTCCAGAACGGTTTTATTTCACGAGATTTTTACCGAATATATATTATCATAAATAAAAATAATTGTAGCATTTAGTAATAAATAAAACAAAAAGAATAACTTTATATGTTAAAAATGAATTGAAATTAAACTAATTAGTATGATGAAAAGTGAATAATACAAGGATAATTTATGAATTATATTTGTAAAGATACTGGATTCGCTATCATGAGACAAGATTAAATAAATTTACCCTAAACTGAGAATTTCTCATGATATTGCACTCATTATCATTTTCAAATGTGAAAAATTCAAACAATGACGAATTTAGATATGATCACACAGCTTATTGATATTGATTTAGCGAGCCAGACAAATACTATGAATTTAGAGGAATTGAACAAATAAGGAGTTTTTTAAAATTGAAGCAAATATATCAGAAATTGTACAATGTCCGAAAAATTCAGAAACCATTATCCATGAAGGTCTTAACGATGAAAAGTGCTTTATTTTTCCTATTTTTAGTATTATCCTGTTTTTTTGCAGGTTGTATATCTGACAGCAGCGGCATTGAAGAAGCCACTTCCAATCCAAGCCGGGAACTTGTAATTCCCCTGGGAGATAAGGAGATTACTATGGATCCTTTCGGCACTTCAACTTCGTGGCATATTCGCCCACTGGTTTTTGAGACTTTGGTGGTGGCAGATATTGAGGGTAACCATCCAGCACTTGCAACCTCATGGGATGTGTCAAAGGATGGAATGACATGGACATTCCATCTGCACGAAGGGGTTAAATTCCACGATAACACGCCGTTTGATGCGTTTACCGTAAATTATTCTGTTTATAAATCCATGGAGAAACCATATAGGTTCAAAGTGGAATCCACACAGATACCGGATGATCATACCTTCATCATCACCCTGGAAGAGCCATATGGTCCGTTCCTTGTTGATATAGGTTCTATCTGGATGGTAAATCCCACAGGCTACGACAGCGAAGGAAAATTCAAAGAGACGATTGGCACAGGTCCTTTTATCCCGGTTACATATTCCAAACAGGAAGTTGTGTTCAAATCGAATCCAGAATACTGGGATGGTGCTCCCAAAATCGAAAAGGTGACCATTAAACTGATCCCTGATGCGACCACCCAGATCATGGCACTTGAGGCAGGGGAATTGGATCTTGTCGGTGCAGATATATCCGGAGTGGGTTACTCTGATATCAAGAGGCTTGAAAATGACCCGAGGTTTGAGGTCTATACAAGGAACGAATCCCAAATCGAGTTTCTCGGATTCAACACAAATAGCGAATTTTTCAGCGACAAGAGGGTGAGGGAAGCCGTAAACTACGGCATTGACAGGAAGGCAATAATCGATTCGGTTCTTGAAGGATACGGCGTTCCGGCAAGGGGACCTATAGGTCATGATTCCTCTATCCCCTGGACAAATACGAAGATCGAGGGTTACTCCTACAACCCTGAAATGGCTGCAAAGCTTTTACAAGATGCAGGTTGGGAGGACACAGACAATGACGGGGTTCTGGAAAAGGACGGCAAGCGCTTTGAAGTCACACTTATTTACTCTGGTTACCGCCCCTTTTCCGGTACCATGACAGAGATTATCCAGGCCCAGCTTGCAGAACTCGGAATAAAAGTAAATATCATGGTACTTGAGAGCGGTGCCTTCCTGAAGATATTGCGGGAAAAAGGCTATGATATGGCTGTGATTCCCAACCACGGAAAGGGGGAGGCCGACCCATACCCTTATCTGTTCATGTTCTACCATTCAAAGGCATCGTACCCCATCATGGAAAACGAAACCTTCGACAGACTCTATTTCCAGTCTATGGCTACGGTGGACCCTGATAAGAGAAAAGTCATCTATGACCGGATGCAGGAAGTAATTATGGACGAGTGCGTTGCAGCATTCCTGCTGCACCCTGGTAAAGTAGGTATTGCAAAAAAAGAGCTTAATGATTTTGAGTTAAAGCACGGTTTCGGTGGATTTGAGCCTTTCAAAAGAGCATACTGGAATGAAGGGAATTGAGATGCAAATGAAGCAAATATATAAGAAATTGTGTAATGTTTGAAGAAATCAGAAATCATTATTTATGGAGGTCTTAACGATGAAAAGTGCTTTATTTTTCCTATTTATAGTATTATCCTGTTTATTTGCGGGATGCATATCTGACAGCAGCAGTGTTGAAGAAACCATTTCCCATCCGAGTCAGGAACTGGTAGTTCCCCTGGGAGATAGGGAGGTTACTATGGATCCTCTTGGCACTTCAACTTCATGGCATATTCGACCACTGATTTTTGAGACCTTGGTGGTGGCAGATATTGAGGGTAACCATCCAGCCCTTGCAACCTCATGGAATGTATCCCAGGACGGGAGGACATGGACATTCTATCTGCGGGAGGGAGTTAAATTCCACGATAAAACACCATTTGATGCATTCTCTGCAAATTACTCTATTCATGCATCCTTAGAGAAACGTTCATCTTTCACTTACAAGTTTAAGGTAGAATCCATAAGGATACCTGACAATCATACCCTTGTTATTACCTTAAAAGAGCCCTATGGTCCTTTCCTTGATGATATGGGCTCTACCTGGATGGTAAGCCCCAGATGCTATGATAAAGAGGGAAAATTTAAAGAGGCGATTGGCACAGGTCCTTTTATCCCGGTTACATACTCCAAACAGGAAGTTGTGTTCAAATCGAATCCGGAATACTGGGATGGTGCTCCCATAATCAAAAAGGTGACTGTTAAAGTGATTCCTGATGCAACTACCCAGATTATGGCGCTTGAAGCAGGGGAGTTGGATATTGTCGGTGCAGATCAATCCGGAGCGGGCTACTCTTATATTAAGAGGTTTGAAGATGACCCGAGCTTTGTTATCTATAAAAAGAACCAATCCCAGATCGAGTTTATTGGATTCAATGTCCATAGCGAATTTTTCAGCGACAAGCGGGTGAGGGAAGCTATAAACTATGGTATTGACAGGCATGCAATAATCAATTCAGTTCTTGAAGGATACGGCGTACCAGCCAAGGGACCAATAGGTCATGATTCATCCATTCCATGGACAAATACAAAGATCGAAGGTTATTCCTATAATCCTGAAATGGCCGCTAAGCTTCTGAAAGATGCGGGGTGGGAGGATAAAGACAACGACGGGGTTCTGGAAAAGGACGGCAAGCGCTTTGAAGTCACACTTATTCATTCCGGTCACCGCTCCTTTAATGGTGCTATGACAGAGATCATCCAAGCCCAGCTTGCAAAGCTCGGAATAAAAATAAATATCATGACGCTTGAACGCGGTGCCTTCTCAAGTACGTTACAGAAAAAAGACTTTGATATGGCTGTGATTCCAAATTATGGAAAGGGGGAGACCGACCCGTACACCTATCTATTCTTGTTCTTCCATTCAAAGGGAATGTATCACATTATGGAAAACGAGACATTCGACCGCCTCTATTACCAGTACATGAGCACGGTAGACCCTGGTAAGCGAAAAGTCATCTATGACCAGATGCAGGAGGTAATCATGGAGGAGTGCGTTGCAGCATTTCTGATGCACCCTGGTAAAACGGGTATTGCAAAGAAAGGACTCAACGATTTTGAGTTAAAATACGGATTTGGTGGATTTAAATCATTGAAAAAAGCATACTGGAGTGATTAATATGAAAATTGGTGGAATACTCGCAGCTTATGGTCCCAGCCGCGGGCTGATGATTAAGAGTTACAGCAGTGCCATTGAAAGCCTGAAGAAAAAAGGATACCATATAGAAGCACGGTTTGAAAACTTTCTGGAAGAACAGGCACCCATAACTGTGCCTCAAAACCTCATGGAATGGTTTGAAAAGGAAGCAGATGTGGTGCTACTTAACATCCCTGCTGACTATGGGGGGATCTTTGCCGATATCGAGGAATTAAAGAAGCGCACATCAAAACCCATAATTCCTCTTTCTCCCACGTGCGCTGCTCTTGGTACGATATCTCCTAAACAGTTAAAGGTTTTCTGGGATTACCAGAGTTTTGGCGGCACAGAAAATATAGAGAATCTTCTGCTGTGTGCCGGAAAGGTTGCTGGCATAATCAGCCAGGAAGTTCCTCCTCCTGTAGAGGTACCATCCTCCGGGATATATCACCCGGATACAGGGGAAGTCTTTACAGACCTTGACAGGTATTTGGAATGGTATTCAAAGAATAAAAAAGGTCTGTCCAGGACAGTAGGGCTCCTCTTTCCAAATATCTTTTATGTAGAGGATTCGCTGGGAGTGTACGATGCCCTTATACGAAAGCTGGAAGAGAAAGGCATTGGGGTCATCTGTGCTTTCCATGATAGGATGGGGGGCGGCAAGAACTCGGATGAGGTCATCCGTGAATACTTTATAAAAGATGAAAAAGCAGTGGTTGATGCTGCAATATTTTATGCCGCCTTTTTCCTCAACCCTATGAGGGGTGAAGGTGGAAGTATAGAACAGGAAAAGACAAATGTTCTAAACGAACTCAATGTCCCGTGCTTAAAGATGATACATTCTGTCCAGACTCCACAGGAATGGAGGGGAAATCCGCAAGGTCTTAGCATACCCCAGATTATAATCAGCGTTACCCTGCCTGAATTTGACGGGCTCATAGAACCAACCATAATCGGGACATCAGAAAAGAAGACCGATCCCGTGACCGGGGCCGATATTCAAGATCCTGTACCCATCGATGAACAGATAGACTTCCTCGCATGCCGGGTGGAAAAATGGATCGAACTTACAAGAAAGCCCAATTCTGAAAAAAAGGTTGCCATAATCTTTCACAATTCCCCTTGCAAAAGTGGAGTTGAAGCTTCAGTAGGTGCTGGTTTTGGACTTGATACCTTAGAAAGCGTCTCAATAGTCTTAAAAAGGCTGAAAGAGGAAGGATACAGGGTTGACTGGGTACCGGAAAATGGCGAAGAACTCATTAATACCATTATGGAGAAAAAAGCCATAAGCGAGTTCAGGTGGACCCCTTTGAGCGAAATAATAAAAAAGGGAGGTGCTGCCGGATTCGTTCCTCTTGAGACATATAAAAAATGGATATACGAACTTCCGGAAGATGCCAGGAATAAAATCTTTGATGGGTGGGGCAACCCCTTCGAAAACGGTCCGGATAGCATGGAAGATGTAGATAAAATGAGTCTTGCTCTTTATAATGGCAGCATCACAATCCCCGGTCTGGATCTCGGTAACATCTTTATTGGGATTCAACCCAAAAGGGGATGTGCAGGGGCGCAGTGTGATGGGAATGTGTGCAAGATACTTCACGACCCTGATATCACTCCGCCACACCAGTACATTGCTTATTATAAATGGATAGAACATGAGTTCGGCGCCGATGTCATGGTTCATGTGGGAACACACGGCAATATCGAACTCCTGCCAGGTAAAACAGTAGCTCAGTCATCATCATGTTTCTCCCAGATATGTGTGGGAAGCATGCCTCATCTGTATATCTATGTATCAAGTAATCCTATGGAAGGGGTGATCGCCAAGCGAAGAGGGCTTGCAACGCTGGTGGACCATCTCCATCCTGTGATGACTGCTGCCGGAACCTATGGTGTTCTTGAAGAACTGGAAGACCCTCTTGAAGAATATAAAAGAGCTGTGCTCACAAATGAGAGAGGTAGGGCAAAAGTACTGCAGGAGATTCTCACGGAAAAGGCTGCGGAGGCTAATTTTCCTAAAGGAATTACCGGGTTTGAGGATTTTGACGATTATGTGGAATATCTTCACGGCCAGATGAATATGGTGCGTGAGACAATGATACGCGACGGACTCCACATTTTGGGACAGGCTCCTGAAGGAGATGCACTGGTTGACATGCTTGTCTCAATATTGAGGTTCGATCAGGGAAAGGTTCCGTCCATCAGGAGGGGGATACTGGAAGCAATCGGTCTTGACTATGATGATGTATTAAATGAACCTGAGGTGTTTATTCAACAATTCGACATGACCGGCGGCAAGCTCATAGATACCTGTACTGAAATTGCCAGCGGCATCGTGGCAAAAGTACTTGAAAACCAATTAGCAAATGAGGATGAGATTGCCGATATTTCAAAACAAGAAATCTCTGCCTTTTTAGGAACAGACCTTGAATTTCATACAAAAGGTCTTGGAAACATTGCTAAAACTGTCATGCTCGCTTTTGATATTCTTCCAAAGATCAACCGGACTTCAGATGAAGTCACCAACCTTCTCCGTGGTTTTAGCGGTGAGTTTATCGAAGCAGGAGCATCCGGTGCCCTTGCAAGAGGAAAAATAGAAATACTACCTACAGGCAGAAACTTCTACGCTATTGACCCCTGGAAGATACCCACCCCGGCAGCATGGAAAGTGGGTGTGGATCTTGCCGGGAAATTCTTCCACAAGTACCTGCACGAACACGGGAATTATCCTGAAAATGTTGGTTTTGTATTTAGGTTCTTTGACACTTTCAGGGCAGACGGTGAACTCCTTTCACAAATACTCTATACTCTTGGAGTTCAGGTGGTATGGGACGGCTCAAGAGTCAAAGGTCTTAAAGTAATCCCCTTAGATGAACTTAATAGGCCAAGGATCGACTGTACTATTCAGCTCTCAAGCATGCTCAGGGACGGCATGCCGTCTGCCTTTGAGCTGGTTGACGAAGCAGTACAGATGGTGGCTTTCCTGGACGAGTCCGATGAGATGAACTTTGTCAAAAAGCACACCCTTGAAAGGATGAAGGAACTTGAAGAGGAAAATGGGGACGAAAAAACCAGCCCAGAACGGCTTGCAACCTTGAGGATATTCACCACCCAGCCCGGAACCTATGATTATGGAGTAAACACAGCAGTAGCAGCATCGGCATGGGAGACCGATGAAGACCTGGCAGGGATATTCACCAAGTTTTGCGGCTATGCGTACGGCAAGGGGATCTATGGCAAGCCTGCCACGGAAGAGCTTGAATCAAATCTTAAACGAACCACCATTACCTACGACAAATGGGATTCGGACGAATATGATATCCTGGAGTGCTGTCACATATTTGGCAGCCATGGCGGTTTTACAGTCGCAGCAAAGGTGTTATCAGGCAGCGATGTGGATGTCTATTTTGCCGATACGCATGACCCTGACCGGCCCCGGATAAGGGACATGAAAGATGAACTGGAACGGGTTGCAAGAACCAGACTGCTTAATCCGAAATGGATAGAAGGAATGAAACGCCACGGCTACAAAGGAGCTGCAGTGATCTCTGATCGGGTCTACCATATGTACGGATGGCAGGCTACTACAAAGCTTGTAGGTGATTGGGTATTTGACGATATTGCAAAGACATTTGTCCTGGACGATGAGATGCGGAAGTGGTTTGAGGAAAATAATCCATGGGCACTCGAAAGCTTGAGCAGACGCCTTCTGGAAGCGGAACAGCGCGAACTCTGGCAGGCAGACCCTGAAGTCCTCGAAGCACTCAAGAACAAATACCTTGAGATCGAAGGCTGGATGGAGGAAAGTATGGGCGATGTCGAGGGCGATTTCCAGGGCGGCGCCATAAATATCGTGAGAGTAGGCGCTGATGAAGTAAAATGAACCATGTGGCATTTACCCTTCAGTATAAATATTTGATCGTTCTCAGACGATATAATTTGTAGAGTTGTATATAAATGTATTCAATAAAAACTGACAAACTCACTAAAAAATATGGGGATTTAAGAGCTGTTGATAATATTAGCCTTAACGTCAAAAAAGATGAAATATTTGGTTTACTCGGTCCCAATGGAGCTGGTAAAACCACGATTATCAAAATGCTGGCTACTTTGCTCAAGCCCACATCAGGTTTTGCAGAGGTATGTGGCTACAATATTTTAAGCGACCAGGATGCAGTAAGAAAATCTATAGGCATTGTTTTTCAAAATCCAAGTACAGATATCGAATTAACCGGGAGGGAAAATCTGGACTTTCATGCCCGAATATATAATATGGATAAAGATGTGAGGCAAGAAAGAATCGATGAAGTCCTGGATCTTGTTGAATTAAGTGATAAAGCTGATATTTTTGTTAAAAATTATTCTGGTGGGATGCAGCGAAGATTGGAAATTGCCAGAGGACTAATGCATTATCCCAATGTTTTATTTTTAGATGAGCCAACTCTTGGTCTGGATGCTCAAACAAGACGGAGCGTTTGGGAGTACGTAAAAAGACTGAATAAAGACGAAAAGATAACAGTTGTTTTAACCACCCACTATATGGATGAGGCCGACTATCTTTGTGACAGAATTGTGATCATTGATCACGGCAAAGTAATTGCTCATGATAGTCCGGCCAATTTAAAAAATTCTATTGGTAAAGATATAATATCGCTGCAGGTAGCAGACGGTAAAAATTTTTTAAACACATTAACAGCCTTTGATTTCATCAAAGGAATGGAATTGCATGATGAATCGTTATATGAATCGTTATATTTGAGTGTGGAAGACGGTGAAAGAATGATACCGAGAATAATGGATATTGCCCATAAAGAAGGCGTCATTGTTCAGTCCGTGGGTTTACGCAAACCAACCCTGGAAGATGTTTTCTTACACTTTACGGGAAGAACGATAAGGGACCAAGACACAGGCAAAAAGGAACATTTTCAAAGGATGGTACGGGAAAGAATGAGGGGTACAAGATGAAATTACATTTTAATGCAATTTATATAATTTGGCTTAGGGAAATGACGAGATTTTTCAGGGCAAAAAGCAGAGTTATCGGTTCACTTGCAATGCCACTTTTTTTTCTCGTGATTCTTGGATTCGGATTCAATGCATCCATCAGGTTTTCAGACATACCCCCGGAAATAGATTATATCGATTTTCTTGCACCCGGTATTATCGGAATGGCTTTGCTTTTCGATTCAATTAGTAGCGGGCTGACTGTTCTCATGGACAAACAGTTTGGATTCTTAAAAGAAATAATGGTTGCACCGGTTGACAGGTTTTCAATCGTGATAGGGAAAACCGCCGGTGGAGTGACAACAGCACTGATACAGGGTATTTTAATACTGCTGATCTCATTGGTAATTGGTGTTAAGATAACCGGAGTTGTCGGATTTTTATCGGCCATAGTATTTATGATCCTGATTTCCGTCTCGTTTGTTTGTTTAGGATTGATATTTGCATCAAAAATGGAGGATATGCATGGTTTTCAATTGATAACAAGGCTTTTTGCATTCCCTGTTTTTCTTCTTTCAGGTGCCTTTTTTCCTTTGGATAACCTCCCGGTCTGGCTGCAATATTTGACTTACATGAACCCATTAACCTATGGTGTGGACGGACTGAGACACAGCCTGATCGGAATTACACAATTTTCTGTGACCTTAGATTTACTCGTATTGGTGTGTTTTTCTACTCTCATGATTATTTTAAGCACTTATTTATTCAGTGGCATTGAAGTAGACTAATTCGGTATATCAAAAGTGTGAGGATCAAATGATCAGATATGTTATTAACATAAATTGCCAAGTAGTTTGAGTGAATCTGAAAAGGAGATTCTATGCTGACATTCATCCTGAAAAGAATGTGTTTGATGTTCATCGTCATATTAGGCGTAACGATGATGACTTTTTTGATAATGCATTTCACACCCGGCGATCCGGCAGAAATGATAGCTATGGCCAGATATGGTGTGGATGACCTGACTCAGGAGGATATTGAATGGATAAGGGTCCAAGAAGGTTTGGATGCTCCACTACATATTCAATATATAAAATGGTTGAACCACGCGATACATGGAGACTTGGGCTGCAGTTTAATAAATGGTCAGCCGGTCTTATCTGAGATATTGGTCAGATTCCCGGCCACAATTAAGCTTGCTGCCGTTAGTATGCTTGTGGCACTAATAATTGCGATTCCGGTTGGGATTATCTCTGCAACCAGACAATATTCTTTAACGGATAATGTCAGCATGATGGGAGCAATGCTTGGCGTGTCCATGCCAAATTTTTGGCTAGGTTTATTGCTTATACTCTTGTTTTCTGTACATCTGGGCTGGTTCCCGGTTTGCGGTTATGGTGGTTTTGAGTATATTATACTGCCTGCCCTGACGCTTGGAACCGGAATGGCAGCCATTACCACAAGACTGACGAGGTCGAGTATGCTTGAGGTGCTCAGGCAGGATTATATCAGAACCGCAAGAGCAAAAGGATTGAGTGAAAAAGTTGTTATCAGCAAACATGCACTTAAAAATGCACTCATTCCAATTGTAACAGTTATAGGCATGCAATTTGGCAGGGTACTTGAGGGCGCAGTAATAATTGAAACGATCTTTGCATGGCCAGGTATAGGTAAACTCCTGGTTGATTCGATATATGCACGGGATTTTGCGATGATCCAGGGTGGTGTGCTGTTCGTGGCAGTGATATTCGTTATTGTCAACCTTGTAGTAGATATATCATATACCTATCTGGATCCAAGAATAAGGTACGAAGGAGTGAAATGAACAACAGAATGAAAAGCGTGATGTTGTAAGTATAAATTCATGAGCGGTACAGGGACTATGAAATCAAGGAAAAAATTGGCATTCCAACAATTAAAAAAGAATAAAATTGCGATAATTGGATTGATAATTATCATTTCACTCGCATTTATCGCACTCTTTGCGCCTTTTATTGCTCCACATGATCCGATCGAGCAAAATCTTGATAAGCGTTTGTTATCACCTTCCGGAGAATATCCAATGGGAACAGATGATCTTGGCAGGTGTCTGCTGAGCAGGATCATATATGGAGCCAGGGTCTCACTTAAATTAGGTGTAATTGTGGTTGGAATAATCACAGTTATCGGAGTAACGCTTGGTTTAATTTCCGGGTACTATGGCGGTATTGTAGATGAGATTATTATGAGACTTGTGGATGTAGTACTGGCATTTCCGGGGATCATACTGGCTCTGGCAATCGCAGGCGCCCTGGGTCCGGGTCTTTTCAATGTGATGCTGGCTCTGGCGATGGTGGGCTGGACCGGTCTTGCCAGAGTAGTACGCGGATCAGTACTATCTGTTAAACAAAAGGAATTCGTTGAGTCGGCAAGAGCGCTTGGTTGCAGCGATTTGCATATCATGACCCGCCATATCCTCCCCAATGTGATGGCGCCCGTGATAGTGCTGGCAACGCTTGATATGGCTTTTATAATCCTGGCAGCGGCTGGCTTAAGTTTCCTGGGGCTGGGAGCGCAGCCGCCCACCCCTGAGTGGGGTTCGATGCTGAACAATGGACGCGCTTTCATACAAACAGCACCCCATCTGACAACTTTTCCCGGATTGGCGATTATGGTAGCGGTGCTGGCATTCAATTTCCTGGGCGATGGACTGCGGGATATTTTGGACCCAAGGCAGCAACGGGAGCTGAAGGAATGACATTGCTGGGTATACGTAATCTAAAAGTATATTTTTACAGTGAAGATGGTATGGTACGGGCGGTAAACGATGTTGATCTGGATATTGGAGAAGGTGAAACCCTCGGCATAATCGGGGAGACAGGATGCGGTAAAACTATTCTGGGGCTTTCGATATTGCGTTTGCTTTCCGAGAACACGAAAGTAGAAGGCAGGATTTTATACAAGGGAGAAGATTTGCTCAAACTTAGCGAGGATGAGATGAGGAAGATAAGGGGAAAAGAGATTGCCATGATATTCCAGAATCCACTTTCGTCGATGAATCCGGTTCTTACTGTAGGAACACAGGTTGCCGAACCTGTAGAATTGCATCAACACCTGGATAATCAAAATGCAAAGGAAAAGGTAATCGAGATGTTAAAATCTGTACGGATTCCGTTGCCTTCAAAAAGAGTGAATGAATATCCTCATGAGTTCAGCGGAGGGATGAGGCAGAGAGCGATGATCGCAATGGGATTGATCTGTATGCCCTCACTTATCATCGCAGATGAGCCAACCACCGGACTGGATGTCACGACACAGGCGCAGATAGTGGAATTGATGAAAGAAGTATTGAAGGACTCAGGGACTTCTATGCTGCTCATCACGCACGATCTCGGTGTAGCAGCCGAGCTGTGTGATCACATGGCTGTGATGTATCCGGGTGAGATCGTGGAATATGCAGATGTCAGGAATATATTCAAAAACCCCAAACACCCGTATACCAGGGGTTTTCTTGATTCTCTTCCGGGCAGGGGCTTGAAACCGATACCAGGTATAAGCCCAAGTTTGATCAATATTCCTGAAGGATGTAAGTTCCATCCTAGATGTTCGTATGCAACCGGAAGATGTAAGAAAGAGAGGCCGCAGATGAAAAAAGTTGGAGAAAAACACTTTGTGAGGTGTTTTTTGTATGATTGAAGTCACAAATTTGAAAAAATATTTTTCAAACGGGATGTTTGGCAGAAAATCTGTTAAAGCCGTTGATGGTATTGATTTCAAGATTCAAAAAGGAGAGACTCTTGGCCTGGTCGGTGAGAGTGGGTGTGGAAAGACAACTGTTGGCAGGTTGATTCTTAGACTTATCGAACCTACCGAAGGGAGGGTAATTTTTGATAACCTGGATTTATTTGAATTAAGTAAAAAGAACCTGAAAAAACTGCGGCCCAGGATGCAGATCATATTCCAGAACCCTGACGCATCCCTGAATCCGAGAATGCGTATTGGAGATTGCATTGCAGAGCCACTGAAATTGTATAAGAAGGTCAGCAAAGAACAAAGGAATGAAAAGATCATGGAACTGATAGAGACGGTCGGGTTAAATCCTGAACATGTGAACCGTTATCCTCATGAACTTAGCGGAGGGCAGAATCAGCGCGCTGTTATTGCAAGGATCCTGGCAATAAATCCTGAGTTTATTGTTGCTGATGAGCCGACCTCGGCACTGGATGTGAATGTCCAGGCGCAAATACTCTACCTATTAAGAGATGTGAAAAAGAAATTCGGACTAACATGTCTGTTCATCTCCCACGATCTGGAAGTAGTAAAAATCATGACCGACCGGGTCGCTGTGATGTATCTCGGAAAACTGGTTGAAATAGGGAAGACAGACGAGATATTTAACGATGCCAGGCATCCATACACAAAAGCGCTGCTGTCTGCAATACCTGTTGCTGACCCAGAGGTCAAACGGAAGAGGATCATACTGGAAGGTGAGATGCCGAATCCGATGGATCCACCGTCAGGATGCAGATTCCACACCAGATGCCAGTACAGCGAAAGAATATGCGAGACCGAAGAGCCTGTTATGGTGGAGGTTGGAAATCAGCACCATGCAGCTTGTCACTTAAATCGTTGATCTTACACCTAAGTTCCCACTAAATCAGGTATAATCACTCCTGTCATTAGTAGTCGATATGGAACAGGAAATACCAATAATGTACGACCTGTATCCAGGAAGAATTGTGAATGTATCAACCTTAAAATTGCGTTTTTCGCATAAAATATAAAATATGTAGCAAACTATATGAATAAAATATAAATATTTAATACTATTCAGATATTTTGATGTTACTATTATGTCTCAAATTACAAAAATCGTTTTAATCTCAACTCTTACGACCACGAAACCGATCGTTGATGCATTGAACGCAATAAAAAAAGAACACGGCGATCTCATAGACCTTAAACTCTATTATCCTCATGAGATCGATGAGGAGCTTATTGACGTGACGCTCCTTAAAAATGATCTGCACACTGCCGACATTGTTTTAATTGATATTCGCGGGGGAGGGAGGGCATCGACCCTTACTGCAGATACCATCCGTGACCTTGATAATACCGTAATATCTCTCATAGGCTCTTTTGAACTTATGCCACTTACACGTATAGGCTCCTTTTCAATGAAAAAAATGTTTGAAAAAAAGAAGGAGGGTTCAAAGTTTGATTTTGAAAAGATCCGGAAGATCATGGATGGTATAGAAAAAATCGGAAACACCGTTCCTGTCGGGAAACTCAAACACATGCGTAATTATATATGGGCAGTGAAATACTGGGCAAATGGCGGGACTTACAATATAAAAAATCTTTTGTTGATGCTTGCAAAGGAATATGGGGGCCAGAAAGTGCTGCCTGATCCAAAACCGCCTTTTATATTTCCAGAGCACGGCATCCGTGTACATGGAAGCGATGACGTATTTGATTATCTACCTGATTACCTGGATAAATCCGGTTTTGATGAACATAAACCAACGATCGGGCTTCTCTATCATGGCGGCATGCATTATGATCAAACAATACATGTCACGAAAGCATTCCTTGACCGGATGGGCGGAGAAGTGAATATGATCCCGGTATTTGCCGGGACATCGGATACACTGGAAGCGATGGAAAAATTCTTTATGCGGAACGGGGAAGCAGTAGTCGATGCTGTGGTAAACTTTCGCTGGTTCAGGCTGAACGGAGGGCCTTTTGGCGGCGATCCAAAACCCACGTTAAAACTTCTTCAAAAAATGAATGTTCCTGTTTTTGCGCCTGCACCGATGTATATGCGGGAGGTGGAAAAGTGGAAGGAGTCGGGAACAGGCCTCTCACCAATTGAAATCATTACCGCCGTGGTGCTGCCTGAACTGGACGGGTGCATTGAACCAATACCCGCCTGCGGACTGGATGATCTAAAAGTGGCAGAAGGTTCGCAACTGCGGATCAAAGAAGTGACCGCAATCGAGGATAGGATCGACCGTGTTACAGGGCGCATAAAAAAATGGCTGAAGCTGCAGCAAAAACCAAACAATGAAAAGAAGATCGCATTTATCCTGTACGATTATCCGCCGGGTGAAGAGAATCTTGGAAGCGCCGCATACCTCGATACGTTCGAAAGCATGAAAATACTGCTGGAGAGGATGAAGGATGAGGGGTACAGCGTCGATTGTGAAAAAATATCAAATGAAAAGATACATGAATTTTTCTTAAACGCCGGAATTGTCAACTCCGGCAACTGGACCCCAGTGGAAAAAACAGCACGTAACGCTTTTACTATGGGTAATGATGCATATAAACCGTGTTTCGGAAAATTATCTGCCGCACAGCGGGATCTGATGATGGGTGAGTGGGGCGATCCGCCGGGCGGGGTTATGACCTTTAAACAGGATTTCCTGATCCCGGCTGTGGAGTTCGGCAACGTTCTGGTCGGACTTCAGCCATCGAGGGGAATACATGAGAATCCCGGGAAGGCATACCATGACAAAACAATCCCGCCGCATCACCAGTACATCGCATTCTACCGCTGGCTGGAGGATGTATGGGGTGCAGATGCTGTGGTACATGTGGGAACACACGGAACGCTGGAGTTTGCAAAGGGAAAGGAGGTCGGCATGTCAGGAGAATGCTTCCCTGATGTCCTTATCGGTGACCTTCCGCATCTGTACATCTACCATGTCGTCAATGCATCCGAGGCCATGATCGCAAAAAGACGGAGTTATGCTACTATTGTGAACTATAATTCACCGTCGTTTGCAGCGTCTGAGCTGTATGAAGGATATGCAGTGCTGGAGGACCTGATCCATGAGTACAATGAAGCGCTGATACATGATCCGCTTCGTGCCGGCAGGGTCAGGGAAAAGATCGTTTCAATGGCAAACGAACTGAATTTTGCTAAAACCGGCGAGGAGGCTGATGTGGATGTTATTTATGATGAACTCTTTGAAATTAAGCGTTCAATAATTCCAAAGGGGCTTCACATAATCGGAAGGAATTATACAGAGGAGGAGATGCTGGATTTTGTGACATTTATCCTGCGATATGACCGCGAAGATGCAAGCTCCCTGACAAGGATCCTCACCGAATCAAAGGGCACAGATTATGATCTTGCCCTGAAAAACCCGCATGGAACAGATGAAGCAACCGGACAAACATATTCCCAGGTACTGGGCAAAGCAGAGGAGGAAGCAAAACAACTTGTTACACGATTGCTTCATGAAGGGGAGGGAATGCTTTCGGATATCAAGGATAAACGTCTTGTCCGTACCCTGGGGTTCGGTCTTTCGGTCAGCAGGAATTGCGATAACAGGGCAGAGATTGAAAATCTCCTAAGGGGACTGAATGGGGAGTACATCACACCCAATATCGGAGGAGACCCGATCCGCACGCCCGAAGTGCTGCCAACCGGACAGAATACCTTCCAGTTCGACCCGAGACTGGTGCCAAGCGACGCCGCATACGAACGCGGTGCAGAGATTGCCGAAAATACCATTCAGCATTATTTTAAAAAACACGGAAAATACCCGAGAAGCTCGGCAGTGGTACTGTGGGGATTCGAGACCACGAAGACAAGAGGTGAAACGGTAGGCCAGATATTTTCATACATCGGCGTAAAGGTGGTCAGGAAGAGTGGGGCATGGGAACCAAAACTTGAGGTGATACCCCTTGAAGAGATGGGCAGGCCGCGTATCGATTGTGTTGTTAATGTATGCGGATTCTTCAGGGACATGTTCCCGAACGTGATGGTGCTTATAGACAGGGCTTTTAACCTGGTTGCATCCCTTGATGAACCTTTGGAGATGAACTATGTGAAGGAACATTCGGCAGAGGCCTTCAGTGAGCTGAAGGCTGTGGAGGGGGACGAGACAACTGCCAGGAAACTTGCAAATGCAAGGATATTCGGCCCGCCTGCCGGGACATACGGCACGAACGTCATCAGCCTGATCGAGACATCCAACTGGACAGAGGAAACCCAGCTTGCGGATGCCTACATAAGCTCAATGAACCATGTATATGCCGAAAATATCCATGCAGGGGATGCGGATGAAACGTACAGGAAGGTCCTTTCCAATGTGGATGTGGTCTCACAGGTAAGGGACAGCCATGACTACGAGATCGTGGACCTGGACCACTACTACGAGTTCTTCGGGGGTCTGTCCAAAGCAGTTGAGATCGTGCGCGGAGTAAAACCCGAAATGCTCATCACAGACACTACAAAGGAGCTCATCAAGACCGAGGATATCGGGGATGTGATAACCCGCGGCACGCGGACAAGGCTGCTGAACCCGAAATGGATCGACGGGCTGCTTGAGCACGATTTCCACGGCGCACAGAAGATAGCTGACAGGGTGGAGTATATGGTGGGTCTGGCCGCCACGACCGGTGCTGTGGATAACTGGATATGGTCATCCATTGCAGAGCGCTATATATTTGATGATGAGATGCGCCAGCGCATGACAGAGAATAACAGGTTCGCTTCCGCAGAGATCATCAAACGGTTGATGGAAGCCAGTAAGCGCAACTACTGGGACGCTACAGAGGAAGAAATTGAGAAACTGAAAAACGCTTATCTGGAGATCGAAGGAAATATTGAGGAAAAGCTGTAAAGGTAGTTAACAGAAAAATTAAGAATATTTTTTAAAAAAGAAAAAGAGATAGAAGAATTGTAATCTTCTATCTTCTTAATACTAACGATCTTCGTCCAGTACAGTGAACTTAACGTTTATTGTCTGGGTTACTCCTTCTTTGGATGTCATTGTCAGCGGTATGTTGACC
>JAUWRA010000217.1 GCA_030610815.1 Methanosarcinales archaeon | reverse complement strand
GTCCATCGAAAGTTGGCAATGATACTTTCATTGGCATGCAGTCCTTTGTGTTCAAGGCAGAGGTGGGTAATAACTGCGTGCTTGAACCTGTATCAGCAGTCATTGGAGTGATCATACCTGACGGCAGGTACGTGTCAGCAGGTACGGTAGTGACCACACAGGCACAGGCAGATGTATTGCCCGAGGTTACTGAGGATTATGCATACAGGCATACTAACGAAGCAGTGGTGCATGTGAACGAACAGCTTGCAGAAGGCTATAATGAACTGTAGGGTGAGGCGGCTTAAAGCCTCACTCTTTCTTTTTTTTCCAATTATATATTACCGCTTAAAAAAAACCAGCAATCGTACTTCATCTTACAGGATATTGCCTTGTCATTTTGGATTGAAATCCAGCGGCCCGTCGGTAATCAGCAAAAAGGTGCAATCATTCTTTTGCTCAACTGGACCATGTATGTCATTTGCAGGTGCGTACCAATATGTTCCTTCCGTATAGGCTGAGTTTCCGCTACCAAGCTCATTTTCGATCACATATACCGCATGTCCGACTGAGTGGGAATGCCGCGGCTCCACAAATCCAGCAGGGAACTTTACCAATGCTGTCAGACTTCCTGTTTATTCATTTAAATCCAATAGCTTCATCAATGCTCCGGATGGTAAATTTGGTATTTCCACAGGTTGCCACTCCACTTCCTTTGTGTCCACTAATATCATTTTCTTATTTGTCATATTGTTCCTCCTAATTATTTGAACAACGATTTTAACCTATTTTGGATACTTATAATTTAAAAATTTTTCGTGTTCTGTTTCTAAAATTTACCAACAATCTGATACCCATACCACCCCGAAATTAAACAATCCACGAATCAATATACCAACCAAAATCTGCCATACACATTTAAGATTTTCAGTATAATACTATAAACTTTTAAATAGCCTGCAACAATACTCTACAATAATGTCCCCTGCCAAAACCTTCCTGAAAAACTACCTCCCCACCGCCCGCAAGGTCATCACCCAGCCCCGCCGCTTCTACCAGGACATGCCCGTATCAGGCGGCTTCATGGAACCCCTGGGCTTCGCGGTCCTGAGCATCTTCATCATATCGCTGCTACAAACACCAATCATGCTCATATCCTGGGCACCCGTACTTTCCCTTGAAACTGACGTGGTTTTCACCCTTATTATAATGGCTGCCATGTTCCTGTACACCCTCTTCAGCATGCTGATATCCCTACCCGTAAACGCCATCATATATCACATCCTTCTAAAGATATTAGGTGCAAAAGGCAGCCTGGAAGCCACACTGCGGGTATTCTGCTACTACCTTGCAATCGCATTTGTGGTGCTCCCGGTAGTGTTCATCATCGCGCTGTTTATTTATCTGGTAGAAGCAGCCGGACTGGAAGGCACCGGGTTCGACCTGCTGTTCATCGTCATCCTGGTGAGCATAATGGCACCAGTGCTATACAGTTTCTACGTGCTATTCGTGGGATTCTCAGAGGTCCACCACATATCCATGAAACGCGTGGTTCTGGCACTGGTCGGCATCCCCACCGCCCTGTTCCTGCTACTGATGGCCCTTATGTTAGGTCTCATATATATCACAGAATATATAGTCCTGTAATTGTTTGGTACCAGGATACCAATTGCTATATAAA
>JAUWRA010000134.1 GCA_030610815.1 Methanosarcinales archaeon | reverse complement strand
TGAGAGCAGGAGGTGTCTGAAGATTGTGAAAGATGAGCCGGTGTCTGCGCTTGATGTTGATCTTAGTGGTTTTTTGGTTGAAATGAAGACGAGGGTTGAGGATGGGAGTCTGGGTCTTAAACAGCAGAAGATGAACAAGACACTTGAGCAGATCGATAGGTTGGTTGGGACTGATGTCCTGTTGAGGCTTAAAAGCCAAAGGGAGGGATATTCTTCTGAACTTGCGGGGGTGCGGGGGGAGTTAGAGGGGCTTACTGTTTATAGGGAGAAAACACAGGTTGAAGATAAGATCTCTGAGTGCCGGAATGTGATGGATTCTACTGGACTGAAGCTGGATGCTGAGAAGAAGGAACTTGCAAGGCTGAAGGAGGAAGTTGAGGAATTGAAGTCGGGGTTGGATTCTGATCTGAGTGAGATTTTCGGGAAGGATATTGAAGTGGGATATTGATTGTCAGGTCTTTAAAAAAGATGTGTGGCGCCCGGAATGGACGCCTACGGTTTTGTCTGAGTTAAGTCAGACTTTATACTGTTATGTCCCCGCTCTCTTGTACCCCATCCCATTTAAATTCTCCATATGTCACTTCAGTCACTGTAAAGGTAAAAGTTCCTACAGCATTCTTCACAAGATCAGAGTCTAATGCTATCTTTCCATGCGAATCGGTAGGTCCTGAATCAGTATCACTTGTTAATCCACTCCAATCACCAGACACCGCGGCGCCTTCTATCGGGTATCCGGAGGCATTAACAATATACACCGTCGCTGTAGCATAGGTATACCACCCATTCAACTTTATCCTTTCTGTTGACATGTCGATGCTGGCTATGTGCAAGGTTGGTGATGCAGTTGCTTCATTTACTGTGACAATAACATCATCACTACTGGTTGCTTCACCGTCATCTTGCACAGTTAATGTTACTGTGTGCACTCCAACCGTGAAATCATAAGTTAAGATCCCAGTATCGCCTAGTACATTATCACCAATCTTCCACTCATATGACACTATACTTCCGTCTGGATCGTCAGACGCTGAGCCATCTAATGTTACAGTTTCCATACCATTATCATCTGCATCATTGACTGTTTGGTCCGCTCCTGCATCCGCTACAGGTATTTGATTTGCATTTACTGTGACAATAACATTATCACTACTGGTTGCTTCACCGTCATCTTGCACAGTTAATGTTACTGTATGCACTCCAACCGTGAAATCATAAGTTAAGATCCCAGTATCGCCTAGTACATTATCACCAATCTTCCACTCATATGACACTATACTTCCGTCTGGATCGTCAGACGCTGAGCCATCTAATGTTACAGTTTCTATATTATTATCATCTGCATCATTGATTGTTTGGTCCGCTCCTGCATCTGCTACAGGTGGCTGATTAGTGCCAATCGGTACAGCCGCCTCATAAGCATCAACCAATCCAAATCCATATGAGGTATCCCTTCCAGGTTCACCCCGATCATCTGCAGTATCCCGTAAAATCTGCCTGACCTCTACATTTGATATTCCTGGATTTGCAGCCATGACAAGTGCCGCAGTTCCTGCAAGATGCGGAGTTGCCATTGAGGTTCCACTCATTGTTGCATATCTATCATTCTTATATGTAGATCGAATTAATACACCTGGAGCAGATATTTCAACAGCCGGGCCTGTACTGGAAAAAGAAGCTTTGTAATTATTTATATCAGTTGCTGCAACAGCTATTACATTTTCATATCTCGCAGGATAAATTACATTGTCATTAGCACTACCTGAATTTCCGGCTGCTCCAACAAGTAGTATTCCTACATCATATAGTGTATCAACCAAATCCTCAAAATCCGGATCACCGTCTGCATATTCTGATCCTAAACTCATTGAGACAATTTGGATGTCATTATTTGAATTACTATCACCATGGGTCAAATAACACCACTCAAGCGCTTCTATCACATCACTGTAAGAACCTCTTCCACTGTCAGTAAATACTTTAAGGATATATAGATTGACATCGGGAGCCACTCCAACAACACCATTACTGTTTAGAAGTGCTCCGACTGTTCCGGCAACATGGGTTCCATGTCCATTGCGATCGCTGGCATCAGGATCATTAAATCCTGAAAAGTCATAACTGTAGACAATATTAGACACAAGGTCAGGATGATCAAGATCCGCTCCAGTATCTAAAATTGCTACGTTTATTGTTTCACCTTTGATACCATTGTTGTGGACTTTATCTGCACCGATTTGTTTTATACCCCAATCTGAAAAATACGATGTTCCATATTCCATAGTATGGATTTCAATATCAGTGACAATCGACTTGATATTTGGATTTTTCCTGAGATTTTCTATTGCTTTTGGTGGAAGGCTTGCCGCAACGGCAGGTCTTAATTTATATTCGATTTTAATTTTTCCACCATTATTCTCTAATAATTTTTTATCAACCTTATCGTTAAATTCTATAATTACGGGTGTCATTACAGATACTTCATCATCTTTAGGCTGCATAGCAACCACAGGTGACAAGAAAGACAGTAATATCATTGCAACTATAGCTATACTAAAATTCTTCATCATTATTCCTCCCAAATTATCATATTTATATATAAATAATAAGATTAATTGTTATATAGTTTACGGTAACCATGACCCCACAAAACAATCTCCTGCGCATCAACCTGACCACAAGCACAACCACCACAGACCCCATCCCCCAGTCCATCCTCCGCAAGTTCATGGGCGGCAAGGGCCTGGCAGCCCACTACCTCTACAACGAGAACCCGCCAGGCTGCGACCCCCTGTCCCCTGACAACCTGCTTGCCATCATGACCGGCGCCCTGACCGGCGCACCTGCCACCAACTGCGTCAACTTCGCAGTCTGTGCAAAAAGCCCGCTCACAGGCACCTGGAACGACAGCCACTGCAACGGCTGGTGGGGCACTGAACTGCGCCGTGCCGGGTATATGGGTATCATCATCAACGGACAGGCCGACGCTCCGGTATACATCAACATTGTAGATGGCAGGGTGGAGATACTGGATGCCGATGACCTGTGGGGTGTGGACACGTTCTCAACCCAGGCCGTCTTGAAAAAACGCCATTCCATCAATCGTGAGGCCAGGGTGCTGACCATCGGGACCGCAGGTGAGAGGATGGCCAAACTGGCAGGCATATTTGCAGAGAACCGCACAGCAGCCCGTGGTGGACTGGGTGCAGTCATGGGCAGCAAGCACTTGAAGGCCATAGTGGTGTCCGGGCACGGGAAATTTGAACCCGCAGACCCTGAAGCATTCAGGGCCATCAGGAAAAAGATCAACCATGAGGTCAGGACAAGTACAGGCGTGGAAAACCTCAGGAAGATGGGTACTTCAGAACTTGTTGAGATAGTAAATGAAACCGGCGGCTGGAGTAATCGAAATTATACGTCAGGGCGGAACGATGAACTATCAGAGCACCTGGACGGTTTTGCCATAAAAGAGAAATTGTGGGATGGCGGCAGCAGACGCCGGCCATGCCCGGGCTGTGTCATACAGTGCAGCCACCTGGCAGTCGTGCAGGAGGGGCAATATCGCGGGTTGACACACGACGGGCCAGAGTTCGAGTCCATTACCCTGCTGGGTTCCAACTGCGGTATCGATGACCCGGCGGTGGTCACGGCAGCCGAACACCTGTGCGACACATACGGACTGGATAGCATTAGCACGGGCAGCACTATCGCTTTTTTAATGGAATGCTATGAACGGGGGCTGATCAGTAAGGAGGAAACAGACGGGCTGGAACTTACCTTCGGCAGTGTCGATGCGCTGATCGAGATCATCCACATGATGGGGTCAGGTGAGGGGGCACTGGCATTTGCTGCAAACGGCACCAGGGATGCCTCTGAAAGAATAGGGCAGGGTACAGAATATTTTGCCATGAACGTCAAGGGCCTGGAGATTCCTGCATACCTTCCCCAGACCGCAAAGGGCCAGGCACTGGCCTATGCCGTATCAGACCGGGGTGCCTGCCACCTGCGTCCATGGACCTACGGGAAAGAAGTGCTTGGCAGGGGCGGACAACTGGACCCAATGGCCACAGCTGGAAAAGGTAAGATGGTCCGGGACGGGCAGCAGCGTAACGCTATCTATGATTCTATAGGTATCTGCAAGTTCTTTACGTACGCTGCCGGATTGGATGATCTATTGAAACTATATACTGCCTCTACCGGATTTGATATGGACCGTGACGAATTCGATACGGTTGGCAGGAGAGTGGCGGTACTTACCCGTGCTTTTAACAACAGGGAAGGATTTGGCAGGGATCATGATACCTTGCCTGACAGGGTAAAAAGTGGCAGCAATCCAGTAACAGACCAGGAACTGGATGCTATGCTGGATGAATTCTATGATGCGTCGGGTTTTACCAGTGATGGAATTGTGCCCGAACAGCTACTAATAGAACTTGGGATCAAGTGAACCAATTTAAGTGAACTAATTAAGTGAACCGGGTCACGACATCATGGATCTCAACTCTTCCACCAGTTTCTGCTGGATAGTAGAGTTGCGGTCGCCGCCGCACACACATCCTCTTATTCCGATAATATCAGGACCTATCTGGTTTATTGTCTCTATATCCTCAAACTGGATGTTACCTGCAATAGCGGTAACAAGTCCCAGGTCATGGGCAGATTCCACGAATTGCGATAGTTCCTCATTGGTCATGAACTCAAATGTTGAACGACCGTCCTTGATGCCCGTATCCATCATTGCCACATCTGCGCCGTAATCTGCACAAATAGAAGGCAGTTCACGTAACGGGATCGAGTTTATACGTTTATAGTCAGCATAGCCTGAAATAACGACCTTCTTACCCGGGTCATAATCCTTTACAGATTTCACCACATGCTCTACCATATCAATGGCCTGCTCAGTGGTCTGGATATCAAACAATCCTACTTTCACATAGTCAGCACCAGCTACAGCAGCACCCAGGGCTGCAAGTGATGCTGTTCCTGGTTTATAGTTCATATCCCCGATAGTTGCACTGACCGGGGTCTTACCCATTGCTTCTTTGACTGAACGAATGACCCACGGGAAATTTGCACCAAGACTTCCCTCTTTCGGGTTCTTGACATCTATAATATCTGCTCCACCGTTGTAAGCAGCCTTAGCTTCCTCAATATTGATGGGACTTACCAGTAATTTCATATCCTTATACCTCTGAATCGTGAAACAAATAATACCCTATCGTAATATATATGTTGCTATATCGTTCAATCAGGATTCTGCTAATGTGGTCAATTATCCTTCATTCAATTCATAAGGCTTTAATATGAATAATATGAATAGCCATATTGACTGATAAGAAAAATGATGAGAATAACTTATTTTGAAGTTTTTACAAAGACTCCATGTTTAGAATAATATTTGTCCTGGATATTTTAAACGGAAAGGTAGTACATGCCGTAAAAGGGGAACGGGAAAAATACGGTCCTGTACATAATTTTAGTAAAGTATGTGAATCTTCAGCCCCCCTGCAGATCGTGGATGAACTTTCACCCAGGGAACTCTATATAGCAGACCTGAACAGGCTGGAGGGTAGTGGAAATAATGACGAGGTCATCGAACAATTGGGTTGGAAGACAAGTTTAATGCTTGACCTTGGAGCATCCACTATGGATGATGTACACCTGGGTAAGGAGATGGCAGGCTCCGTAATCCTGGGAACAGAAACTGCAACCTTTGAGCTGGTGGAAAGTGCATCAAGCTTCTACCCCAGGTCCATAAACCTGAGCATTGATATCAAGGGCGGCAACATCCTCACCAATGAACCGGCTTTTGATATCCCGCCCATTGACCTGATTAAGATGCTGAATGGATATGATATTAATGACCTGGTCATACTTGAACTGAGCAAGGTAGGGACATCAAGCGGTATTAATACAGAGTTCCTTGAGCAGGTTGTGGATCATTCGGACCATAACATACTACTGGGCGGTGGTATAAGGAATACGGATGATATCAGCCACCTGAAGGATATTGGCCTGGCAGGTGTGCTTGTGGCCACTTCGGTGCATAACGGCGCACTGCCCCTGGATATGATCAGGTAGGTCAGGCTTTTAAGCGCAGAATAAGTTCCTCGGGGTCCAGTAGTTCTTGCTTGCCCGATTCCATATCTTTCAGCGCCACCTTACCCTGTGCTACTTCATCCTCGCCCACTATCACGGCCCACCTGGCCCTGACGGTATTGGCAAATTTTAACTGGGCGCTAAAACTCCTGCCCATAACGTCCACGTCTACAATTAAGTGTTCCCGCAGGGAGTCGGCGATACGCATACCTTCTTTCCGGGTCTCGTCAAAGCAGACGACAACGGCCCGATCTTCAGCAGGAGGTTCTATCATGCATACTTCCATTACCCTGTCAAACCCGAGGGCAAAGCCAGTGGATTCCACTTCCTTCCCGCCGAACAGTTGGGCAAGCCTGTACGACCCGCCGCCGCAGACCTGGTTCTGTGCACCCAGGCCGCTGCTGTATATCTCGAAGACCATGCCTGTATAATAGTCCAGGCCCCTAGCAATGCCGAAGTTGACAGTGTAGTCGAGGCCGTGGGTGTCCAGCAGCTCCAGCAGGGTCTGGAATGTTTCCAGCTCTTCTATGCCGCCCAGAAGTGCTTTTGCTTCATCCACTGCACTGCTGCCGGTGAGTCCTATGAGTTCGAAGAGTTTT
>JAUWRA010000162.1 GCA_030610815.1 Methanosarcinales archaeon | reverse complement strand
AAGTTGCCACTGGTTCTTCTTCCCCGGAAGTTTCCGGTTCTACTTCAACTTCTTTCTCTGGCTCTTTATCAGAAGCTTCCACCGACTCCTCATCAGAGGTTACCACTGGTTCTTCTTCGCCAGAAGTTTCCGGTTCTACTTCAACTTCTTCCTCTGGCTCTTTATCAGAAACTGTCATCGTTTCCTCATCAGAAGCTACTACCAGTTCTTCTTCAGGTAAATCTTCTTCCTTTTCAGGAATTGGTCCGGACCCAAGTTTTTCAGGTTCCTCCCCGGAATCCTGTGAAGTCTTATTATCCTTTTCGTTCATAATTTATCCCTCATAAATGACAATAAGTAGAATCATTAAAAATCCTTTTCAGCATTGCTATATAGAAAGTTATCATTTTTTATGCTTTATCAACTTTTCCATGAGGCAATGAACAATATTTCATTAATAATAGTGGAGGGTACAAACGAGGGAAGGGGGTGGGAGAATATAAAATAGTGTTAAACCTCGTCTGTACGCTTAACCATTATATATTTATGGTATATAAGTATTTCGTACAAATACGAACAAAAAAACGTGAAATATAACACCCCCTTATTTCCACTGGACCAAAAACAATATCAAGAGAATACTTTCACCCCGCTCTCTATAGAAACATTCATATCCAATTACCCGTCATAAACCAGATTAATTAAAATGACCGAACATTCATCCGAACCTGTCTGGGAAGAATTCTATAAACGTTACTACTGGGAGCAACTGCTATCCCTTGCAGGCATTTATCCGGAAAGTAAGAGCCTGATAATTGAATTTCCTGATATTGAAAGATATGACCTGGAACTTGCAACAGAGCTACTGGAAACACCTACCAAAGTGCTGGATGATGCCAATAATGCTCTTAGGAAGATAGACCTGCCAATGGATGTAACCTTAGAGGATGCCTACATAAGGATCATTAAGCTCTCTTCAAGGATAGATATACGCCTTTTAAGGAGCGAAAATATTTCGAAACTGATTGCTATTGATGGTATAATCAGGAAGGCTACTGAGGTCAGGCCCAAACTGGTCAGGGCAGCATTTGAATGCCAGAGGTGCGGGCATATAACAAATGTTTTCCAGAGCGGCAATAAGTTCGTACAGCCCCTTGAATGTGAGAATGAGCAATGCGGCAGGCAGGGTCCGTTCAAATTGCTCATAAATGAATCAATTTTCGTGGATGCCCAGAAGCTCAGGCTGCAGGAGTCCCCGGAAGACCTGAGGGGCGGTGAACAGCCCCAGACACTGGATATTGACATTGAGGATGACCTGTCAGGACTTGTGGCCCCAGGGGACCGTGTGACCATTGTGGGTACACTGAGGAGTTACCAGAGAGAAAAGAACCAGATCAAAAGCACTTATTTCGACCTGGTACTGGACGGACTGTCGATCGAACGGGAAGACCATGAGTTTGATGAGATCGAGATCACACCTGAAGATGAAGAGTTGATCAGGGAACTGGGCGGTTCACCTGATATTTATGACAGGATGATATCCTCAATCGCCCCCAGCATCTTTGGCTATGGCGAGATAAAAGAAGCTATGGCGCTGCAGTTGTTCTCAGGAGTGGCAAAACATTTGCCTGACGGGTCAAGGATAAGGGGTGATATTCATATGCTGCTGGTGGGAGACCCTGGTATTGCTAAATCCCAGCTTTTACGCTATGCAATTAAATTATCGCCCAGGGGCATCTACACTTCCGGCAAGGGCACTACATCTGCCGGTCTTACTGCAGCGGCAGTCAAGGATGATTTCGGTGACGGGCGGTGGACACTGGAAGCCGGCGCACTGGTACTTGCAGATAAGGGCATGGCAGCAGTGGATGAAATGGACAAGATGGCAAAGGAAGACAGGAGTGCCCTGCACGAGGCCATGGAACAGCAGACCATAAGTATTGCAAAGGCTGGTATACTGGCTACTCTTAAGAGCCGGTGTGCCCTGCTGGGTGCGGCCAATCCCAAATTTGGCAGGTTCGACAAGTATGAGAACATTCCACAGCAGATCAATATGCCTCCTGCCCTCATCTCAAGGTTCGACCTTATCTTCATAATGACTGACGAGCCAAGTAAGAAAAGGGATACGGATATTTCCGAACATATAATGAAAGGGCACTATGCGGGTGAGATCAATGCCCAGTTCCATAATGTACAATCATCAATTGTCACCCAGGACCAGATCGATGAAGCTATGGAGGTGATCCAGCCATCCATTGACCCGGATTTTATGAGGAAATATATCGCTTATTCCAAACGTAACATTTTTCCTATTATGGAGGGCGATGCCAGGCAGATGATCATTGATTTTTACCTCAACCTCAGGAACCAGGGGTCATCCGATCCCAATTCTCCTGTACCTGTTACTGCCAGACAGCTTGAGGCCCTGGTCCGCCTGGCAGAGGCATCAGCAAGGATGCGGCTCAGCAATGTTGTGACCATAACTGATGTGAACCGCATTTTAAGGATAGTGAATGAAAGCCTGAGGCAGGTTATGACCGACCCTGAGACAGGGAAACTGGATGTCGATATGATCAGTACCGGTATGGCTAAAAGCCAGCGTGACCGGGCCAAGTTGATTCGTGATATCATTCGTGAGCTCCAGCAAGAACATGAAGGTAAGGCACCAAAAGATGAAGTGTTACTGCGTGCCTCAGAAGCCGGGATAGATGAAGATAAGGCAGAGGATATAATAAAGAGGCTTAAAAGGGAAGGGGAGCTCTTTGAACCTAAGAACGGCTACTTAAAATCAACATAAGGTTTAATAGTTTATAATCCAAGCTGTGACTATGTATATCAAAATATATGAGACTGAAGTATCGGTGCTGGTAGCAGTTTGTGATCGTGATCTTATAGGAAATACCTATAGAGACTCCGGACTGAAACTTGAAGTAACAGAGGAGTTCTACAAAGGGGAACCGGTTGATGCTACCCGGGTACAGGCAGCTCTTCTGGAAGCTACCACTGCAAATATTGTTGGAGAACAGAGTGTTGCTGCTGCCATATCCTGCGGGGCCATAGACCCGGAATGCGTAATCGTCATCAGCGGCGTACCCTATGCCCAGATGTTCTGTGTGTGAACTTAGTAGGTATATTTTTTTTTGGAAAAAGATATATTCAGGTATTGCGATTAGTGGCTTTAAGTTATATGGGGAAACCACTTTGCCAGATACAGAAACCGAAGTAACCAATACACCTGTGACATTACTGGATGATAACGAATTGTTGTCCATTGTAATTGAAAAACATAACCGGTTCATGGGTGAATACAGCAGTGAATTGAAAGACCTGGAAGAAAAGATAGGGTCCGGTCGTTTTGAATACAATCGAGTAAGTAAGGAATTGGAAGCTCTTGAAACGCGCCTTGTTGTATTAAAGGAAAAACGCCACCAATTATACTATCAGGCTGGCAAACTGCGTTTAAGACTTCTTGAGACTATCAGTGACATGGAGAAGATACAGCACCTGGAAAGTGAGATAGCGAATATCGAGAACAAGCTTCAAAATGCAAATCTTTCTTCAAGTGAGGAATACGGCTATATCGACAGGATAAGTTCATTGATTAAAGAAATCATCGACACCGTTCCTGAAAGTAATATGGCACAACAGGCCACTGTATCCTCCATTCTTGATATACTGGAGACCGCAAAAGCGGCCCGGAGTGAACTTGATGAAATGCTGAATGCTCCTGATGAGCACAGAAATGAATCAATTGCACTGAAACAGGAAGTTGAAGACCAGGAGGCAAGGTTGGCCTGGCTTAAGCGCAGGGTCGGCCTTCACAAGGAAGCCCTGGGATACTGGGAAAATATGGGACCGGAGGGGGCAACAATGATTGATAGACCTGGCATTTCTGAAGGAGAGGGGCAATAATGATCGATGTATCCGGCCTTTCTGAAGGAGAGATCAAAAACAAGGTAAATGTGCTCAGGCAGCATATTGACCATAAGGAACGGGAGATCAAAAACCATTACTATGAGATGAATCTTAATAATAAGGGTGCAAAGGACCTTAGGGAGAAACGGGATGAACTTCATGAGCAAGCAAAAGCACACAGGGATTCTGCGAGTGGGTACAAGCAGCGGCGTGATGAGGTCAATAAGAAGATAGCAGAACTTAAAAAACAAAGGGAAGAGGTCAGGGACCTCAGGAGTGGTTATACTGATAAGATAGGGGAATTGAAGGCTGCAAGGGACAGCCTGAACAATATTGCCAGGGGGCGGCTTGAATCTCTTACCAGTGCCTATCGGTCTGAACTTGAAAAGTTTTCCTCTGCTGATATATCATTGGAATATGAACAGTCACTCTTCAAGAGGCTTCATGAACTGGGTGAACGGCTACAAGCTATACGTAAAGCAAATAAGATACATGGTGAGATCGGTGAGATATTTGGCAAGGTAGATGAGTTCCACCAGGACCTTGATGCTGTTAATGCGTTGATTCAGGACATGGCTGCCGAATCACAGGAAAACCATGAGGCAATGCGTAATATCTATAATGAGGTCGATGAGATCAGAAGCAGGGCAGACGAATATCACAAACGCCTTGTCGAGATATATGAAGTTACCAAGCCGATGAAAGAAAAGATCGATGCTGCAAAGAAATCAGTATCTGAAGCCAGAGCTGAACTTGATATATACCTGGATAGGATGAAAGAGATCCAGCTTTCCAGGGACGAGAGAAAGCAGGACGAAAAACATGTGGCAGCTAAAGAAAAATTCAACAAATCAGGCAGGTTAAGCCTGGAAGACCTGAGACTGCTAATGGAAAATGATGAGATTAAATTCGGGTAATAATAAGTTATAGAATACTTAAGAAAAAAGGGAAAAAATAATCCGAACACTTAAGCAGTTCACTTAAGCAGTTCAGTTATTTTTACTTCTAATTGCTGTTTTGGGAGAGCTCCCAGTATACTACCGACGTGTTCGCCATTCTTGAATACGAGCATTGTAGGTACTGCACTGATCTTATATTTCATCCCAGTCTGCATGTTATTGTCAATGTCCAGTTTTCCAAAGACTATCTCGCCAGCTTTTTCCTTG
>JAUWRA010000025.1 GCA_030610815.1 Methanosarcinales archaeon | reverse complement strand
GCCATAGAAAGTGTGCCTGTAGTGTGTTTTTTGGAATTTATCTCGCATTTTATGGTATATCCAGGCCCACCTGTGACGTTACCTACGGGACAGCCGCCCTGTATCATGAAATTCGGGATGACCCTATGGAATTTGAGCCCGTTATAGTATCCCTTGTTTATCAGTTTGACAAAATTCGACACTGTGTCGGGAGCGTCATTTTCGAAAAGTTCCAGTACAAAATTGCCTTTATCGGTTTCAATCATTGCTTTTTTCATAATTATTTACCTCAATGCAGGGTTAATGGATAAGGTTGATTTAATAGTTTATGTCTACTTAAGATTCTTGCACAGCATCCTGCTCAGATATCAAGTATCGCATACACTACATCAGGTTCCCTGTCTGTTTCCATCATGAACCCCCGGCTCTTACATAGCCTGATCATATTCCTATTGTCCGAAAGTATAATGCCCCATATCCTGCGTAATCTGAAATCTCCAGCTATTTCAATGACCAGATCCAATAGTTTTCCACCGACACCACGCCTCTGCCACAAGTCCGTGATCGCTATTCCAAACTCAGCAGATTCCTCGTCAGGTTCAATGATAAGTCTCCCCACACCTATCATCTTCGTCTTTCCATTTTCCTCAATAAATGCTGCTATCGCAATCTCCCGATCATAGTCTATATTACAGAATCGCACAGCCAGGTTGTGATCAAAGGTCTGCGGCCCAAAGAATCTATATCGTACGGTCTCCATTGAGAACGAATCAACCAGTTCGAGCCAGATTTTTTCATCCTCCGGTCGTATCACTCTCAAAAAGATCTCAATTCCTTCGTCATTGACCCATTTCCACTGGTATTTTGTAGGATATCTACTGATAATGAGGTGCTTTTTAGGTGGTATTACTTTATTGACCTTTTCCGGATCTATGATAATACGAGCATCAAGTACTGTGATTGTTTTATCATCTACATATATCGGGTTAATATCCATTTCAATGATCTCTGGAAAATCTATGATCATATACGATATCTTCACAAGTGTTTCTTCAATAAGACGGATGTTCGCTGGTGGCTTATCACGGTATCCTTGCAATATATCGTAGATTTTCGTATCATTGATCATATGCCGTGCAAGAACCTGGTTAAGAGGTGGAAAATCAAGTACCATATCCTTAAATAATTCGACAAAAGTCCCACCTGCCCCAAAGAGGATAGCAGGACCTAACAATGAATCGAATTTTGAGCCGATAATGATCTCGTAACCATTGCCAATCATCATTTTCTGGATCGCAACTCCAGTGATCTCAATATCAGGCTGATATTCTTTTGCATTCTTTATGATGCTTTCAAATGAATTTTTCACATCTTCAGGGGTGTTTATATTGAGTATCACACCGCCCACATCGGTTTTATGTGTTATCTGGGGGGAGACTATCTTTAATGCAACCGGAAACCCTATATCAGTCGCTAAACGGATACATTCATCAGCACTTGTCGCAATATTGGTAGTCACAACAGGGATATGATATGCATCCAGAATGTTCTTTGCTTCAATTTCGGTAAGAATTATTCTGCCCTCGTGGGCAACTTTTTTGAAGAGGTTCTTTACGGTATCATGATCTGGAACGAAGGTCGTGATGATATCATCCGGGGTTTCATAAAGGGCTGCAATGTTTTTGGTATATTGGTACATATGCATGTAGGTAACAACGGCTTGCTCAGGTGTCTCGAAATTCGGGATACTGTTAAGTTCAAGGATATTTCTACCCTGTTCTACTGCATCTGCGCCCATCCATGATGCAAGCAGCGGTTTATGGCGCAGTCGATTTCCACTGGCGGCTTCTGAGATTAGTTTTGCAGTTTCAACCGGATCGGTCATTGCCTGCGGTGTCAGAAGCACAACAATACCATCTACATTCTTATCATTTAATAGGTGTACTACAGCATCATGGTAGCGCTGGGGTGTTGCATCACCTAAGATATCAACCGGATTACCATGACTCCAGTATTCGGGAAATATCTCATCTAATGCATTGATGGTTTCCTCTGAGAGTTTTGCAAGTTCTCCGCCTTCGTCGATCAGCTTGTCTACCGCCATGACGCCGGGACCACCCGCATTCGTCACAATGGCAAGACGGCAACCTTTTGGTCTGGTTTGAAAAGCAAGTGCAGCCGAGCAGTCGAATAGATCCTCGATCTCGGATACCCGGATGATACCTGCACGTTTAAATGCAGCATCATAGAATTCATCATTGCTGGCAAGAGCACCTGTGTGTGACGCAGCTGCTTTTGCAGACCCCTCAAAACGTCCTGACTTTACTACAATGATCGGTTTGTTCTTTGCGAAGTGTCTTGCTGCACTCATAAACTCACGTGCATTCTGGAGGGATTCGATATATAATATAATACTGCTGGTTTGCGGGTCCATCCCAAAGTAATCTATGAGATTACTGAATTCCACATCAACCATTGTGCCAATTGATACGAATGCACTGAACCCGATATGCTGGTGGGCACACTTGTCAAGTACTGCTGTGCATAATGCCCCACTTTGTGAAATAAAAGCGATATTACCCGGCTCGGGCATAATGTGCGCAAAACTTGCATTCAGGTTAAGGTACGGCATTATGATCCCAAGACAATTAGGTCCTATGATCCTGATGTTGTACCGATTGGCAATAGATGCAATGCGGTCTTCGAGTTTTTGTCCGGTTGTTCCCATCTCTTTAAAGCCTGCTGAGATAATTATGGCTCCACCAACTCCCACCTCCCCACACTCTGATAAAATATCTGGTACCTTTTTTGCTGGTACTGCAATGATCGCAAGGTCTACCCGCATAGGGACTTGCGAAATACTATTATATGCATGTATTCCCTGGATGCTTTGACGTTTATTGTTTACAGGAAAGACCACTCCATCATAACCCTTACCGATAAGGTTATCTAACAACAGATAACCGACTGTGCCTTTTGTATTACTTGCCCCTATCACTGCAATACTTTTTGGCTTGAATATCTTATCGAGACCTTTAATGGTCATATTCTCCCCCTGTTTTATTCTATAAATTATGAAGGTGAATATATTTAAGATAGTATGAAATGCGATACTGAATAATTCCGGAAGGATTGATTATCGTTATTTAGGATATAAAAAAATGATGTAAATTCTGGAGTACAATCCAAGTAAATCCGACCGAATGGAGGATTTTATTTTATATAGCGTTAATTATATATTCTAATACTTAATAACATTATTATCATTCTGTACATATGATCTGATCAAGAAAAAGAGGAATCCATTTGTTATTACCAATAAAATGCCCCCGTATTCAAACAGGTTGCCATGCAATAATGTCAGGCAGGGATGAGCATATTGACAAGTGTTATGATAAATGTGGAAGTCTGGAAGAATACATCTATTGCGAACATTACAGCGGTGGTGCACTGATCCAGGAAAGTAATATTCACATAATGCAAATTGTGCAATCCTCACGCAAACGATAAATTAGAGTATGCTCTCTATCATCCGGGATCCTTCTTCTGTCTTGAATATAGGAGGCTCCCAGTCCTTGACTATCCGGGTTCTCATGGCTTTTGTTTTTTCTCCGGTCAACAGATTTTGACTATCCTTTTCAAACTTCTGTTTATAGACCAATATACCTCTGCGCTGCCATGCAGGAGTTTCTGATAAGTTTATACCATAACCCCAGGCAAGTTCATGCAGGTCATCGGATTTCAGGCCTTTCAACCTTTCTGCGGCCTGCTTAGCTGAAAAACCATCATCCCTTAAAAGGTAAAAAGCATATGAACTCACCAGGTTGCGCCAGCATTCCTCCTGACGCCAGATCAGGTACTCAATAATATCTTTAGAATCTATTACGCAAACTCTTGAGTCAAAAGACATAGGATCGGGACTGCCCAGGTTCAAGGCAAGTGCTGAAGAAATAAAGCTGGGAATAACAGAATCGATCTTCTCCAGCCTGCCATTGAACGGCAGGTCCCTCATAAATAGCAGGCTGATCTCATCTGAAAATAAATATGCTAACACGGGATTGATCCCACTTTTTGTAAAAAAAAGTTCAATAGATTCAACCATTCCATTAGCGAAACGAATATCAAATGGCTTACTGAACTGTAATTTGCGAAGGACCTTTCCAAACCTTCTCCCATCGACTCTTACGATAGCCGTGTCCGGAACCTTTAGTTGCGAGAATATCTCACAGTCCTTCATCCTGGCATTTAAAAGCATTAATCAGGTTCTTCTTCCTCTTCGGACTTCTTTAACCGGTGAACCAACTGTTTTATAAGAATAACATCAGCTACTGCAATTACCCAGCGGTAAGGCAGGATTATGCCCTTATTGCCTTCGACATTGAACAACTTATCATTTATTTTTCCCATTGCCAATCCCGTTATCTTGGATTCATTGGGATCGAGGATGACATCATTGACTTTACCAATATAAACGCCTTTATCAGTGTAAACGTTTAATCCGAACAATGTAGATATTTCCGCGCGCATGATTATCCCTCTTTTGCTATGTGTTAAACTTAAGTAGATATATACTTTTTTAATCCATATTTATTTTTTGGGATTATACAATACTTTGCAGAGCCCTACACATGCTGGCCTGACAGCCAGCTTCCACCTTGTTACCGCCTGGCGGACAGTGGTGCATATACGACTGCAATTTCACGATAAATTGAGCGTATCGATGAGGATGCAGAGAGAATGAGCGGACTTAATACCTGGTGATCTCAGATATCCCGCAGTTCTTTGATACTCATATTGATAGATACTTCGGCAATATCAGCGCTATACTCAGATATCCGTTTCAAACTCTCAATGACCGATCTCATTTCAGTACCGGATATGCATGGATCTGCATTCTTTCTGTTCTTCTTAGCAAGAGAGGTACCGGCGGTCACGGCTTTTTTCGAATTTGCAATGACACTGTTCGCATGTTTCACATCGTTTTGTGCAAGTGATCTAACCGCATCCTTAAAAATATTACGTACATGCACTCCCATCCGAAAGATAAGATCGCTCTCATCGATCCCGTGTTCCAGTTTGATTATATTCTGTGCCATCAACTCGGCATGATCGCCGATCCGCTCCATGCTCTTTGTGACAAGCCGGTATCCGAGGCATTCCCTTGGACATTTGATCCCGATCTTCTCAGAAAGCTGCGGGTCTTCTATCGCTGCTTTGAGCTGCCGTACTGTCAATAAATAGAAGCGGTCTACTTCATTATCCCGCTGGATGACGTCTTTTGCAAGTTCAAGATCATTGTCATGCAATGCGCGCATGACATCCTCCAGCATCGATGCCACAAGCCTGGACATACTCTGCATTGCTTTTTCGAGCGAAAGGTCACGGTAGTTGAGGAGACTTTGCAGAATCAGTTCATTCCTGGACTCTTCAATGACCTCAAGACCGATCAACCTCTGGCGTGCAGCGTCCTTGATAAACTTCCTGTCCGATGCACTGAATCCTTTACGTGAAACCAATTTTATAATGTCATATCCGACAAGGTAGTGTGCAACGAGCAACCTGAAATTGTCCTCTGGATCATCACCCTGGAAGAGTTCGATCGTTGCTTTATAAAGCCGCTCCTCTACCTTCGGCTCTGATGATATCAGTAGTGTCCGGTCCGGCTGCGGTGATAGTGTTAACGTATCTCCGGCTGACAGCCCGATCTCCCGTACCCACTTGATGGGTAAGGACACGATGAACGTAGAGCCGCCTGTTAGCTGTATCTTTCTTTTTTCGGGTGTGATAGTAATTCCACCTATATAGAATAGTGATATTCCATATAGTTGATTGCGAAATATATAAATTTGTTGGAAAATAATAAAGTTTCCACACGGTGTTGAGGTGAACCTTCAAGTTGAAAACAATTTTAGAAAATCCTCTGGAGAAAGTCCGGCTTGCCTGATTATAGATTTTAGAGTGCCGATTGGTATTTCGTTATAATTTGGATTATGACAGTGAATGTTTCGTTACCATTCTTCCTTTTCAGTTTTATATGGCTCCCCTTTTGAGAAACAACTTGAAAGCCAATACTGTTCAGGGCTTTTATTGTCTTATGCGCTGACAGGATTGGAAATTATGGTATGGAAAACCTCAAAAGTAGTTATAAAAGAAGTGGTTTGTGGCACTGATACATCCTCATCTTCCAAATATAGTTCCACGGCTTCTTTTAAGTTTGCAACGGCTTCTTCAACTGTTTTTCCCTGACTTGCAATGTCTATATCAGGACACCACGATATATACCAGTCATCTTCTTTGTGCACTATGGCAGAAAATTTTTGTGTTTGTTCCATGTTAAAAAGTATGGAAGGTATCTATTAAACCATTTTTTGTACGCACATGCGCAAATGTGCGTACACCAATGACCAGGATAAGAGCAGAATAGTTTAATTTTCGAAACATATATGTTTCTGGGAATTCCAGTTTCGAATTTTTTGTGATCCCACCACGGGTTTAATTTTACCAGTGTTTCTAATATTTCGTCCATATCTTTTCACAGGAATATGTTTGATTATATTCCTATATAAATTAACTTTTCATTTGAATATATTCAAACTAAAATGAGGGGAGAAGAGATGATCAATTCAGCTTCACCCTATCACCAGTTACCATATACACCACGCTCTCGCAGATATTGGTGGCATGATCCCCTATCCGCTCAAGGTAGCGCGCCACAAATGTCAGGTGTGATGCATTTGCGATCTTTCTCGGATCCTCTATCATCAACGTAATCAACTCCCGCCTGACCTGGTCAAACAATGCATCGATCTCATCATCACATTTTGCGGTCTTATATGCCAGATCAGGGTTCGACTCACTGAAAGCCTGCAGTACACTGTCCAGCATTTCGCATGCTATCTTGGCCATTCTGGGAATATCGATCAGTGGTTTGATATGTTTTTCATCCCCTATCGCAACTGTGATCTTTGCAATATCCACTGCAAGGTCGCTCATCCGCTCAAGGTCAAGATTTATCTTGATAACAGCCCCTATCATCCGCAGATCCCGGGCCATTGGCTGCTGGAGTGCAAGAAGCCTCATGCACTTGATCTCGATCTTAGCAGAATGATCATCTATTCCAGCATCGCCTTTTATCACAGCCTCTGCCTGTTCGACATTGTGGTCACACAGTGCCTCGACCGAATTTTTGATCGATGCGCCTGCCATTTCACCGAGTTTTAAGACCATCTGCCGTACTTTTGTAAGTTCCTCATGGTATTGTTCTCGAACCATTATATCCCTCCTGTTCTATCTACTGATCTCTTGTTCTTGTATCCTGTCAATCCTGTCTGAAATTTTCCATTTCATGTTCTATCCTGATCTCCTTTTCTTATCTCAATATCGTCATTCGCCTGATCATCCGAACCGTCCGGTAATGTAATTCTCTGTACTCTTTTCGACAGGACGTTCAAATATCTGTTTTGTTTCTCCGAACTCGATCATCTCACCGAGCAGGAAAAACGCAGTGTGATCAGATACCCTGGCAGCCTGCTGCATATTGTGCGTCACGATGATGATCGTATAATCGTGTTTCAGCACATTGATCAGGTCCTCGATCCTGGCTGTCGATATCGGGTCAAGCGCACTGCACGGTTCATCGAACAGTATTACATCCGGTTTTACTGCAAGTGTTCGTGCGATACAGAGCCGCTGCTGCTGTCCCCCGCTCAGGTCAAGTGCTGGTTTGTCCAGTATGCCGCCCACCTCGTCCCAGAGCGCAGCAGCCTTAAGACTGTCCTCGACCACCTCATCCAGTTCGCGTTTTGCCTGCGTCCCGTGAATGCGCGGTCCGTATGCGATGTTGTCATAGATGGACATCGGGAACGGGTTTGGCTTCTGGAAGACCATTCCTATTCTCTTCCTCAGTACAACAACATCCACATCCTTTTCGTAGACATCCCTGCCTTCAAACAGCACCTTACCAGTGATACGGCATCCCTTTATGAGGTCATTCATCCGGTTAATGCACCGGATGAACGTGGATTTACCACATCCGGACGGACCGATCAGGGCAGTGACCCTGTTCTTTTCTATCGGGATCGAAACATCTTTCAAAGCCTGTGCACTACCGTACCAGAGGTTCAGGTTGCGGCTTTCGATCTCAATGTCTTCTGTTCCCATCAATTTTATCTCCTTATTACATCTTATTTTATCATTCAAAATCTTACATTTCGTATCAATGCCGTAACCCAGACCTGGCCTGGTAGTAACGCTGGATCGTAACAGCAGTAAAATTGATCAGGAGCACCATCCCGAGTAGCACAGCCGCACTGCCATACGCCATATCATCGGATATCCCTTCAGACGCAAGGATATACAGGTGATACGGAAGCGCACGCACCGGCTCGAATATCGATTCCGGCAGGAGCAGCGAGGATCCGGCTGTATACATGATCACGGCAGTCTCGCCGATCGCTTTTCCGGTCCCGAGTATAACCCCTGTCGTGATACCCGGAAGGGCACTCGGGAGCACAACCTGCCTGATGGTCTGCCATTTCGTAGCCCCGAGCGCAACACTGCCTTCCTTTAGATCACCTGATACTGTTTTTATCGCCTCTTCTGATGCCCTGACCGTCCATGGCAGTATCATGAACATCAACGCAAGCCCGCCTGAGAGAATCGAAAAACCGAACCCAAGATACACCACAAGGAAGGCGTATCCGAATAGTCCGATCACAATTGACGGGATCCCTGCAAGACATTCCACACCGAACGTGATCATGTGCGTTACACCATTATCAGGTGCATACTCGGTAAGATATACCGCAGCCCCGACACCAACCGGGCCTGCAGTCAATATCGCAACCGCAACAAGGCAGAGCGTTCCGACAATAGCAGGAAAGATACCCCCTTCTGCCCCGCTCATGCGCGGCGAGTCCAGAAGGAACGAAATATCTATTACCCCGATCCCGCGGTAAACGATCGTGCCGATGATAGACAGCAGGATCAGTACTGTTGCGATAGCTGATGCCCATAACAGCAAACTGGCTACCCTGTCAGTAGTATCCGGTGAAAATATCCTGGTGCGTACTGCTGCGCTCACCGCCCTGCCTCCATCCTTGACTTCAGTACACGGTGAGAGATCGCATTTAAGATCGCAACCATCACAAAGAGTACGATGCCAGTAGCAAAGAGCGCTTCCCGGTGGTCGCCCGGGGCTGCATAGTTCATCTCGATCACGATATTCGCAGTCAATGTCCGCACCGGATCGAGCACGTCATAGAGCGGTTCAGGTAGGATCGGCGTATTTCCCGTGACCATCAGCACTGCCATGGTCTCTCCGATGGAGTTCCCCATACCAAGTATAACGGCTGCTGCGATCCCGGACCTAGCAGCCGGCAGGATTACATTCCTGATCGTGTGCCAGCGGGTGGCACCAAGGGCCAGGGATGCCTGTTTGTATGTTTCAGGCACTGCAGTGATGGCATCTGCCGATATGCTGATTATATGGGGAAGTGCCATGATCGCGAGTATCACAGAGCCGGCAAGGATACTGAAACCGAATCCTCCGGCGCTCTCCCTGATTAGCGGCACCAGGAGGACAAGTCCGAAAAATCCGAGCACGACCGAAGGGATCCCGACAAGCAGTTCGATCCCGCGCCTGATCAATGCCTGCGCCCAGGGAGGTGCGATCTCAACCAAAAAGACCGCACAGCCCAGCCCGAGCGGAACAGCAAGGACCAGCGAGCCGGCTGCAATATAGACCGATCCCACGATCATCGGGAAGATGCCGTATGAGGGTTCGCCATCCATTGCGATCGGATTCCATTCCATCCCGAGACAGAAGGTATGGATCCCGTATCGTATGAGAAACGGCGCGCCTTCCTTGAACAGGAATACCATGATCAGCAGCACAATTACGACCGCTGTGACCGCTGATGCGAATAAGAGCGCCTCGATCATCCGTTCACGGGTTTGTCGGGTCATGCTGGATCAGGTCTTTGATCTATTTTCAAGTATCGAATCAACGATCAACGTCCGCTCCCCGGCAGGAAGCACCCGGTAGATCCGAATTCGCCTCCCGTTATCGCTGGTACCCGTGGTTTCACCAGTATCCCCGGCTTTTTCGATCTCGATGAGGTTGTAGCACTGGGTCGTTCTTGCCTTGATCTTGTTCGAGCATGCTGTTCCTGCATTCACAACAAACATGTCATTCAGTTTCCAGACCCAGGGTACGTGCCTGTGCCCGCACAGTACAATATCCACACCGCACCTGTCGAGCAGTTCAAGCACATCCCCCGAATCCACAGGTATCTCTTCTTCCCGCCCTGTCATTGGCACAGGGATCAAGTGGTGGTGGAGTGCGAAAACCCTGAGGTCAGATCCATTGAAGTTCTCAGTGATCCAGCCGTACATCTCCCGGCCGATGTGCCCGTCATCGATGTCTGGCTGGGATGAATCCACTCCCACGACAGTGACCCCATCAAGAGAACAGCATGGAGACCGTGTTTTGAAAATATCTTCGAACAGCAGGTAACCGACATTCCTGGAGTCATGGTTTCCCGGAACGACCACCTTATTTCTGCACTCGATCCGGTCTATCCAATCTTTTGCCTCCATGTACTCCTGATGTGAGCCGTTCTGGGTCAGGTCTCCTGTGACCACCAGGATATCAGGCGATATTTCATTGACACCCTGCACCACAGATCCTGCAACATCACTTAGAAAATGGGCACTGCTTATATGTAGGTCTGAAAGATGTACGATCCGTGTCATTATACACTCCAGTAGCGTCGTAAGTCAGGGATCAGTTCACAGGTATGAAATGCACATCTTCAACGATCCTCTGCCCTTCATCTCCAAGTACAAAGTCAAGAAATGCCTGCTCTTCGCTGTTCGGGTTACCGTTAGTGATCATCCAGAGTGTGCGTGAGATTGCATAGCTGCCGTCCATAACGCTTTCGATCGTGGGCTCAATTCCATCGAGCCTGAGTGCACTGACATCTGAGTTGACATATCCAAGCGAGATAAATCCGATAGCCTGGGCACTTCCGGCAACAGTTGCCCGTGTCTTGCCGTTCGAGTCCTGGATGATCCCATGGTCTGTGATCTCAGCTTTAATTGGTTTCATAACTGCCTGCTCGAAGCAGTCCCGTGTCCCTGACCCCTCCTCACGTGTGACCACCATGATCTTGGTATCTGTGCCTCCCACATCCTTCCAGTTTGTGATCGAACCTGTATAGATGCCCTGCAGCTGCTCCATTGTGAGATCAGTGACAGGGTTTGACGGGTGCACTATGACTGCAACGCCGTCCTTTGCAATGCCATGCGCAACAAGATCGGGATGTGCATCCATTTCACTGGATTTCAGGTCGCGGGATGCGGTCCCTATATCCACGGTTCCGTCTGCTACAGCTTTTACTCCGTGTGATGAGCCGCCGCCTGATACAAAGATCCGGCTGCCTGGGTGCTTTTCCATAAAGACGCGTGCACATTCCTCAACAACCGGCAGAACCGTTGTCGAGCCTGCGATCTGGAGTTTCAGATCTGTGAGTGTGTCATCTGTGGGTGTGTTATCTGTTCCGGCAGTATTGTCTGTATTCTCAGTACAACCAGATATGAGCAGTGACATGGAGATCACCGCAAGCATTAGTATTAATATATTTATTCTTTTCAATGATTTAATTAACATTATTTTTTTCATGTCAACTATCACCGATTATAAATAAACAGAACAATATATATAGATTATCCAAATAAATATATAGAACCACTATATTATACATAATTAGCACATATAATAAATAGTTGCGGCTGTTAAATCACGTTTGCATGAAAAAAAGGTCTGACATAATTGAGGGGAACCTGCGCACGGTTCCCGTAGTGCGACTGGTTGTAAACGATCCAATCTAACCGCAGACTTTCTCAGAGGTACGCAGAGAATGCTAAAAATGCTCTGCGCACTCCGGTGTCCTGGCGGTTCAAAGTCCACACAAATCCACAAGGTTGACTGCCACCTGCCGCCCTGTCGGGCTGCGGTGGCAGTGGCAGGGGGCAGTTATATGTATTAATTTTACCATATATTTTAACTGCTACCGGCAGCTAACCGACATAACATCCACTTCGCACCCCCTGAACGCCGCATACTCATGCATTCAGGAGGCACCACAAAAGCGTCTGCCAGCCCCCACACCACAAGGACAGGTGTAGCAGATCGGGGGGTGCACCTGGGTAGAGTGCCGGCGATGGGGGGCGGCAGGAGAGCCGAAGAAAAAATGTGGCTTTTCAGCCATCCCTTACGTTAATATTTTTCCTGCCAATGTCCTTTTTAAGGGTTCAGGATCAGAAATAAAAAACTATCGATTCTTGTGCCTGTTAGAATTAGTCCTCTTTCTGGAGATATGTTTATTGTTATGTTTAATTCCAACTTGCACCGACCTTTTCATTTCAGCCTTTTTCAGAGCAGGCAGCTTTTCTTCCCTTATCGTGACATCATTAAATTTCAATACATTTTTAAAATTATCATTATCCTTTCTGGAAAGGATACTTATTGCCTTGCCTTCTTTTCCAGCTCTTGCAGTTCTTCCGATCCTGTGGATATACTGTTTACTCTCCCTGGGAATATCGTAATTGTAAACATGAGAAACACCATTAATATCAAGCCCTCTCGCAGCTACATCTGTGCATACAAGAACATCAGCCCTCCCTTCATGGAATTGCTTCATAACATTGTTCCGCTGGTTCTGGGTTAATCCGCCATGAATTGCCCGGGCTTTCACGCCTGAAGATTTCAGGTTCTTGGCGATCGTATCAGTATATCTTTTTGTATTACAGAAAACCATTATCAATTCTGAGTTTTCATTCTTCAGTAGATGCAAGAGCAAAGAAAATTTCATATTATCCTGAACTCTATAATAAATCTGGTCCAATAGTGTTGCATCGATATAAGACTCAACTTGTACATGGATCGGTTCATTCATATATTTCCTGCCAAGTTTGGCAATATCTTTTGAGATCGTTGCAGAGAACAAAAGGGTCTGTCTGTCTACTGAACATTTATTTACAATTTGAACTACATCCTCTTTAAATCCCATATCTAACATCCGGTCGGCTTCATCAAGCACCAGTGTTTCTACCTTATCGAATTTAATTGTCTTTCTATTGATATGATCAAGTATCCTGCCTGGTGTTCCTACCACTACATCAGCGGTCTTTAATCCCCTGATCTGCTGGCTGATCCCCACACCACCATATATTGCCATAATCTTTAAGGGGTTGAACTTTGAAAATTTCGTTAAAGCACCTGCTACCTGCTCTGCCAATTCCCGTGTGGGAGTCAGGATCAAAGCCTGTATCCCTTTTCCTTTTTCAGCATTCTGTAATATGCCACAAGCAAATGCCAGGGTCTTTCCAGAACCTGTGGCTGATCCGGCTATGATATCTTTCCCTGCAAGGATCAACGGGATTGTTTTTTCCTGTATCTCGGTAGGATTATCGAAATGCTCATATTTTATAGATTTTAGAAGGGGCACACTAATGCCAAGATTTTTAAATTTGTCCATATTTAAACTTTCCATATTTTTTCAAAAAAAAGCTGCTTAATTGCTTTTTTTTGTCCGCTTCGTTAAGTTATTAAAAACAATTAAGAGCTATTAGCACAACTGTATGAAAGTTAAGAATAATTTACGCTTAAAAGTTGTTGGGCTTCCATAATGTTTGTCCTTGGCTTATAGTTATGCCTATTTTATGGTATTTTTTTTTCATTCATATTCAAAATGTAAATATTTGTTCTGTATGCCAGGAAAACTACTAATAAAACCCAGTATAAACAATTAACCCGAATTGAAAAAGTAATTACCAAATCGATACTATTATGTAAATGAAATTAAAGTTCTTCAATCTTTCATCAATTTAGATTACAAATAATCTAAAAATTAAATAAATGATCAATGAATAGAAAAGAGGGTGACATTATTCCTGAAATGGATAAAGAAGGCTACCGTGAGATATATATTCTTGGTATTTTGACATTTCTGCTGATGTTCAGTGTCACATTGATATATCCTGTTATGGAAGATTTTGTTATGGAGAGGTTTGATGTCACATCCGTAGCAGAAACTAGCTTATTTGTTTCAATAAATCTGGCCGCATATGTAATATTCTCTCTTATATGGGGCAGCACTTCTGATAAGTTTGGGAAAAGAAAGATATTCATCGTCACCGGATTTTTGGGTAATGCTCTTTTGATGTTCAGCCTTACCCTTGCTCCCACCATGTCAGCCCTACTGGCACTGCGCTTCATTGAAGGAGCCTTCACTGTAATGGCGTTTTCTTTAATTATGACATCAGTGCTCGATATAATCAAAAAAACACAATATGGCAAGGGAATGGGAATACTTGGCCTGGGAATGGCAGCAGGTAATGCCATGGGAGCACCTTTCGGTGGTAAGATCGGTTCAATAGATCCCCTTTTTCCTCTTTACTTTGGTTCTTTACTACTATTGCTTGGAGCATTGACCGCAGCATTAATGCTCAAAGAGCGCAAACTTGATTCCAGACCTACCTCTTTTATAGATTCACTAATGTTGCTCAGGGAAGAAAAAAGGATATTTATTCCATATGCCTTTTCTTTTGTTGAGCGGTTTACAGTAGGATTTTTTGTGGGCGTTTTCCCACTTATGCTTGCAATTAATTATGGGATGGGGCCAGGTACTATCGGAATGTACATGGCTGCGTTTTTAATACCTTTTGCCATGCTTCAGTACCCTTTTGGTGTAATATCTGATAAAATAGGAAGAGTTCCACCCCTGATAGTTGGTTCCGTTCTCTACAGCATTATAGTAATAAGTGTTGGCTTCACGGCCCCACCCTTGCTGGTTTTGGTAATGGTGATCGGTGGTGTAGCTGGAGCATTAATGTATCCTCCATCGGCAGCATTAGCGGGTGACTTTGCAGATAATGCAAAGAGGGGGACTGCAATGGGTGGGTTCAACCTGTTCGGTTCTCTTGGTTTTGCAATAGGTCCTTTTGTAGGTGGGTTGATCGCTGATTCATATGGTTTCCATGTAAGTTTTGCTGTAGCAGGTTTAGCAGTATTTTTAGTAGCTTTGATCTTCTTGCCTGTATTGATCAGTGTCAGTAGAAATAAATGATCTTTCTATTTTATCCTGCTCTTTGAGCCCCCACCTACAACACCCAACCAAGCATTTATCCAAACTTGCACACCCAGCCCGCCGGACACGTAATGCATCTATGAAGTACTAAAAAAGCGCGTGCCAGCCCGCTCAGCACACCACAAGGGCGTAAGGGTTGAGCGGAGCGTGATAAGCACTCGGCAAGAGTAGAAATGGTGGAATGAAAATATTATTAAGTTGGTTGTGCTGTATCAGCTGTGACAGATATTTCATTAATTGCCACATATTCTGCAAAAGAATTTGATTCTGGAATCGGCAAGTTGTCTTCTATTAATCCCTGAATATGCATTTCAATTGGATCATACATATTTTGTTCTGTATCTTCACGGTTAGCACCTGTTGCAACACAACCAGGCAAATCAGGTGAATATGCTGAATAATTATTATTTGCCTTTTCAATCACAATTAAGAAACGATACATCTTATTCTACCTCTTTCAATTTTGCTTGTTTTAAGATACTATTCAAAGTCCCGTGTGCTAAATCATCATTTAAATGACCAGCAATTGTTACTCTACCTGATTTTGTGTGATGCTTGTATTGTTTATGACTTCCTCTGTTTTAATTAAATACCAGCCATCTGCTTCTATCATTTTTATTGCATCACGTACTTTTATCATAATCTCCATTTTCTTATTTCAGCATGATTTCTTGTTAAGCAAATATACACGGATATACAAAAATGCTTTTGCATCAGTCTGGAAAATGAACCAGGCCAGAATGAAGCAGTAGGACGTGCAGATGATGAGTTCCGGGTACTGATCTCCATCCAATATAAATAGATTAAAGTATCATGTTAAAATATATTGATGTTAACTTCTAATAAATGATGAACAATATTTAAAGTATAATACTTAAAAAATCTAAATAGTTTCATACGATTAACTGGAAAGGCTCAATACATCGTGAACAATTTTGATGTCTATTCTATTTAATGCATCCTTTGTGATGCATCCTGGGTACAGCGTTGGTGTTCTTTTCGATAAAGATAATTCATGAACGAAGAAAAACAGGACAATCATGAGCGCGAATGCAGTTGAAAATGCTAAAGAGTCATTTGTAAATTATGTCCTAATATATAATGAAAAATCAGCCTCATATAAAAGGACAAAGAAAAAGTGGAAACACCAGTTGAAAGGTTCATTTCCTATATCGGTCCAAGATTTATCAGAAGACTGGTTAAAAGAACGATTCCCTGATGGTCTTATTGTCATGGGAGGGGACGGGACCATCAATTCAACAGTAAATATAATACTGAATTCAGGTCTTGATATTCCCATAGGAATAATCCCTGGTGGCGGGGGTAATGATTTTTATCAAAGGCGGGTCGGCAGGTGTCAAGAAGATAATGGTTCAGGTATTACAGTTCATGAGGTGTTCGAGCTTGAATACTCAAATAATATCCAGAAAATATATGCTGTAAATACTGTGGAATGGGGAATTGGTGCTCTGGTTGCCGAAAGGAGAGAAAATAATGAAGGTAGATTTCTACATGGAATGTTGAAATATTTTTATCTCGTTATCAAGAGCCTGTTCGAATTTAATTCCTGGAAGGCTACCATCCGTATAGATGGAAAGGATATGGAATTCGATGATCTGTCCTCAGTAGTAGTGGGATTTGGCTCAAGCACCATGGGCGGGGGGTATATTATGTTCCCTGAAGAGCGTTCAGGCCCCAATAAAGATGCACCCTTTGTGCTCATTGCACATGGATTCTCAAGATTCAAGGCTCTTGGATTGATCCTTAAATTTGTTCGGGCAAAACAGCATAAAGATCATAGGCTGCAGTATTATCCCTTCAAGACACTGGAATTGATCCCATCTGGTAATGAGGTTATCAAGCTAACAGTAGACGGGGAATTATTTCCTGCGCCACCTGTATCGATCAAGCTGGGCAATAGGAAATTGAAAACCTTCTCTGTAACTTCCAGTGGGTTCCCATAGTGTTCAGCCTGATGGCATATTTTTAAATTAACCACCGAGAGCACAGAGGGCACAGAGAAAGGTTAGAATGGTCCACACAACGGGCGGTTAAGTTATCACAAATCTGCAAGGTTAGCTGCCACCTGCCGCCCTGTCGGGCTGCGGTGGCAGGGGTGGGGGTAGGGGGGCAGCCACATGCATTTCTTTTATTATATATTTTAACTGCTGCCGGCAGCTAACCCCATAACATCCACTTCGCACCCCAGGACCGCTGGAAATCCATGCATCCACGTGGCACCGAAAAGCTCCTGCCAGCCCACACACCATAAGGGCAGGTGGTGCAGATCCGGGACGGGCACCCGGTATAATAAAGGCGAAGGGCTGGCAGAAGTCTCAAGATTGATGTAAAATAAAAATCATGCATCAAGCTAACAATCGTATATCCAACGGTACACCTTTCTTCTCATCACGTACCAACGATATAGCTTCGTTTGGGCACTGTTCTACGCATATTCCACAGCCCATACATAGTTCCCAATCTACAGCAGCATATATTTCATTTTCAGAGAGGGCATTAAAAGGACATACATCTATGCATATACCACAGGCAGTGCAAATATCATTATCTAACTGCGCTATGTAACCCGAAGAGGTCATTAGTGGGATATCATATTTCACCATGGCTTCTATTCCCCCACAACAACATTTGCAGCAGTTGCAGATGGAGTAAAAGCGATCCAGACAGGCATCTTTAAACCAGGCAGAGTGCAAGTGCCCGCGTTCATGTTCTGATTGGAGGAGTTCTAAAGCCTCGGTTTGAGTGAGTTTGCGGCTGCTTTTTGGGTTATGCTCTAATATAAAATCTACAAATGGTTGACCTATGATCATACAGACCTGGGTTGGCTGGCAAGGATTCTCCTGAGCATGGCGGCAGGGACATTCATATACAGCTATATCGGGCGGCCCATTGAGTACGATATCGCGCGCCATTTGATAAGGGATGATCTGTTCCAGATCATGCAAAGGAATATCTTTATCATTGGTTATGATGGAATGGGTTTGTTCAGGTGTGAGGACTTTGCCGTGATAGTGCTCTGATAACCAAATTTTTCTTGCTGGGTTCAACCTGGGAATGATTTTGTAAATGAGAAGGTTAACATATTGATTTGACCAGCGGGCATAGAGATATCCATGAAAGGCTTGAAGATTGAGGATTCTCCGCAAACCTGCCTCTTTCATGAATTTCCATGTCGAAGGACGTAAAGGTCTCCACCTCTCACCATAAAACCATATACTTAGAATTATTATTAAAATTACTCCGATGATGATTGAAATAGTTCCCATAAATCTTTATGCCCCTCCTTCCTAAAAAGGTGTATTAATTTTCATTTTAGATTTTTTTTTAAATGCCGCAATATTACTTATAAGGTTTGGCCATTTATCTGCATGTATACATAAAAGCGCTTGCCAGTCCACACACCACAAGGGCGGGTTGAGCAGACCGGGACGGGCACTTGGGCAGAGTGAAGGCAAGAGGGGGGCTGGGTTCAGTTCACTCCAATACGAACCGCTGAGTTCGCTGAGGTACGCAGAGAAGGCTAAAAACGCTCTGCGCACTCCGCGTCCTCTGCGGTTCAAAGGTCACACAAATCCACAAGGTTGGCTGCCAACTGCCGCCCTGACGGGCTGCGGTGGCAGGGGTAGGGGCAGGGGGCAGCCACATACATTTCTTTTATAATATATTTTAACTGCTGCTGGCAGCTAACAAACATAACATCCAGATTCATACCCATTGAATGGCTATTTAGATTGCTTTTTTAAACTTTTCTTGTTTTAGGAAGATTTTTATAGAGACACCCCGATTATAAAGAAGCTAGCTTACTTAAAACATTTTAGGCTGAGAGAGATGGACCCGATCGATAAAAGAACTTTAAGTGAACGTGATATTTGCACTAAATACATCACTCCGGCCATTTATCAAGCTGGGTGGGACATCCATACCCAGGTACGCGAAGAAGTGACATTCACCAATGGTCGGGTGATCGTCCAGGGTCTCCAGGTGAGCCGTGGAAGGCCCAAGCGGGCAGATTATATACTTTACTACAAGCCAAATATTCCCATTGCTGTGATTGAAGCAAAGAGAAATACGTATGGGGTAGGCGATGGTATGCAACAGGCGCTAAGCTATGCTGAAATGCTGGATGTACCATTTGTCTACAGCTCTAATGGTGATGCATTCCTACAACATGACCGTACACAGACTTCAGGTGTATTGGAACAGGAGATTCCATTACATGCTTTTCCTTCACCGGAAGATTTGTGGAAGAGCTATTGCACCTGGAAAAATATTGACGATACAAAAACCAAAATTGTCACTCAGGACTATTACACTGATGGTAGCGGAAAGACACCCCGGTATTATCAGCTTATCGCCATTAACCGCACCATAGAGGCCATCACTAAGGGTCAGGATCGTATTCTTCTGGTCATGGCTACCGGAACGGGAAAAACATTCACAGCTTTCCAGATCATCTGGCGCTTATGGAAATCGCGAATGAAGAAGCGCATTTTATTCCTGGCCGATCGTAACATCCTGGTTGATCAAACCAAGACCAACGATTTCAAACCGTTTGGTTCGGCTATGACAAAGATCCAGAAGCGTCAGGCTGATAAATCCTATGAGATCTATTTGTCCCTATATCAGGCCGTAACCGGCACAGAGGAAGAAAAAAACATATACAAGCAGTTTTCACCTGATTTTTTTGACCTGATTGTTATTGATGAATGCCACCGGGGAAGTGCTGCCGAAGATTCCGCATGGCACGAAATCCTGGAATATTTCTCATCTGCTACCCACATTGGATTAACTGCTACACCCAAAGAGACAAAATATGTTTCAAATATCCATTACTTCGGCGAGCCTGTCTATACCTATTCCCTGAAACAGGGGATTGAAGATGGTTTTCTGGCACCGTACAAGGTCGTCCGGATCGATCTGGATAAAGACCTTACTGGCTGGCGGCCTGAGAAACATAAAATAGACAAGTATGGCAAAGAGATTGAAGATCGGATCTATAACCAGAAGGATTTTGATCGTGACCTTGTGCTTGACCAGCGCACCCAACTTGTGGCCAGGAAGGTAACTGAATATCTAAATGCTACTGGTCGCTTTGACAAGACCATTGTATTTTGTGAGAACATCGACCATGCGGAGCGGATGCGTCAGGCCCTTGTAAATGAAAATGGTGATCTTGTGGCACAGAACAGCAAGTACGTCATGCGAATTACAGGAGATAATCCGGAAGGGAAAGCTGAACTTGATAATTTTATCCTGCCTGAGAGTCGCTATCCGGTTATAGCAACTACATCCAAACTCATGTCTACGGGGGTGGATGCGCAGACCTGTAAGCTCATTGTGCTTGATCAACGTATCCAGTCATTGACCCAATTCAAACAGATCATCGGCAGGGGGACACGTATCAACGAGGATTATGATAAATATTATTTCACGATTATGGATTTTAAGAAAGCCACTGAACTTTTTGCTGATCCTGACTTTGATGGTGAACCTGTGGAAGTGTATGAAGGAATCAAACCCCTCTTAAAAAATCCGTATGAAGGACCAGGACGAACAAAATATGTGGTGGACGACGTTAAAGTACACGTGGTTGCCGAGCGGGTGCAGTATTATGGCAGCGACGGAAAACTGATCACTGAATCTCTTAAGGATTATACCCGTAAAACCGTGCTAAAGGAATTTACTTCAATGGATTCATTTTTGAAATACTGGAGTGAAGCTGATCAAAAGCTGGCAGTGATCGAGGAACTTAAGGAACAGGGTGTCATGCTTGAGGAACTGGCTAAACTGGTGGGTAAGGACTTTGACCCGTTCGACCTGATCTGTCATGTGGTGTATGACCAGCCTGCAATGACCCGGAAGGAACGGGCAGAACAGGTACGAAAACGGGACTATTTCACAAAATATGGAGAACATGCCCGGACCGTGCTGAATGCGCTGTTGAATAAGTATGCTGATGAGGGGATTGAAAATATTGAGAGCATGGATGTGCTCAGGGTCCAGCCCATCAACCAGTTTGGTACACCGCTGGAAATTATCAATATCTTTGGCGGGAAGGATAAGTATCTCAAAGCTGTGAAAGGATTGGAAAAACAATTATACCTGGCTGAAGCTTAAAGTTGTCAGTATAGGAATACTAATAATAATTAACCGCAGATGAACGCAAATGAACGCAGATTTGCAACTTTGTATCTGCGTTAATCCGCGTTCATCTGCGGTTCAAAAATATCTGGAAAGATCAAAACATGGCAATTAGTACAACGATTAAAACAATCCAGGATATCATGCGCAAAGATGCGGGTGTGGATGGTGATGCACAACGTATCAGCCAGCTGGTCTGGATGTTGTTCCTCAAGATATTCGAGGATCGGGAAAAGGAATATGAGTTGATGGAAGAGGATTATCTCTCCCCTATCCCGGAACAACTCAGGTGGCGCAACTGGGCTGCTGATCCCGAGGGTATGACTGGGGATGAATTATCAAATTTTGTGAATAATGAACTGTTCCCTACACTGAAAGATCTTTCACTGGGCCATGAGGCTGATCCGCGGGGTTTTGTGGTGCGGAATGTGTTCGAAGATTCGTACAATTATATGAAATCGGGCACCCTGATACGTCAGGTGATCAACAAGATCAACGAAATTGATCTTAACAAAACTGATGATCGTTTCCAGTTCGGCAATATCTATGAAAAAATCCTGAAAGACCTGCAAAGTGCGGGCAATGCAGGTGAATTCTACACACCCAGGGCTGTTACCCAGTTCATGGTAGATATGGTA
>JAUWRA010000146.1 GCA_030610815.1 Methanosarcinales archaeon | reverse complement strand
ACACAAAAATGCTGTCTTGAAGATGATGCAGAAGATCAATGAGACAGGGAGAAATGTTCCTATACCATGGTTGGGAAATAGAAAAGTTGAGGTCAGGTTTAAATGAGGATGTAACCTAAATTACATCGTGGAAATCCCTGTTTCATTATATGTTGATTTTTTATAGACGTCAAGATTATACCTGAACCGTTCAACAAGTTTTTTGATATTTTGCTTTGCTTCCTCTTTCATTTTATCTTTGGACATCATAGTGGACTATGTAAGATACACTTATTATATTTACTATAATTTTGCAAGTGTATATCTTAGGTCGGATTGGGCGTGTGGTCAAATGGAGTTTTGTAGGACGGGCTGCCCTGTGCCTGGTTGATGTGTTGATCAAGGGCTGGGCTTCAAAGATATTCAGATATTTGAGATATATTTTTCGACCCTACATCTGCGGTGATCATTCTGGGACTCATTAATATGATTTCCAGTGGAAATGAAAGGCTTCTCACGGAATATAATTAGTTGTCTTGTAATATTTTCGCACAAAACCCTATACATATACAGCCATTTACCCAAGCGCCGGTCAGCAGGATTCAGAGGACTTATTGCAGTTGGCCAGGAGGATATCCAGGACGGCCTGCCAGCTGCCGGATATTTCAGGTCTCGGTGTGGGGCTGGCCTTCGGGGATATCCGGGTCCCGGCATATATGCCCGGTAGGAACTTCAACCGGATATCTATGTTGCCAGGCTTTAGGATGTGTGTGGCAAGTCCGGCCTTCGGTTTATCGGAAGTGCTGCCGGCGGGTGGGAGGCGGCGCAATATAGCAAATTTTAAATTTCTATCATATAATTTGCTACCTTGCACCCTGATATAATCCAGATCCCCTCAGAGATTTTAAGGGTGCAAGATGTATCCGAGTTAAAATACTTTTTTTAAGTTTCTCTCGGGTACATCACCCTCTTTCACCTGATAGTGCTGTCCGGTTTTTATGCACTGATCTAGGGGGCTGGCTTTCGGGGGTAAGAAAATTGCTCAAAAGAGCGAGCTTCATGAGCAAAGAAGACCTTAAAACTCGTCTGCTGGAGTTCATCTACTACTTTAGCTGCACGATGGCTAAATCCTTCAAATGGACTTACAAAGGCAAAGTAATGGCTGCTTGACGGTGAGTAAATTTGTGCCGAGATGTACTAAAAACACAGGAAGAGCCAAATTTAAAATAACAATCTTTATCAGTCATTATGTTTATCCGAACATAACAATGACAATAAACGATCATATAATAACAATCCTGACAATATCCTTACTGCTTGTAGCTATATTCTCAGTAACCGGATGCGTTGACAACGAAACGACAAAAGACGGTGAAGCGGACAATCAAGGTACTACCGCCACTCAAACCACCGCATCTGACGAAGAAGCAATACTCAAGATATTCCATGCCGGCAGCCTTAGCGTACCCATGGCAGAACTGGAAGAAAAGTTCGAAACACTTCATCCGAATGTGGATGTACAGCGTGAACCAGCAGGTAGCAGGGCATGCATTCAAAAGATAACAGAACTCGAGAAACAGTCAGATATCCTGGCATCAGCCGATTATACCCTCATTCCCACAATGATGATGCCAGAATATACTAACTGGTACCTTGCGTTTGCGAAGAACCAGATAGTCATAGCCTATACCGATGACAGCAAATACAGTAGCGAGGTCAATTCGGATAACTGGTACGAGATACTCCGCAGACCTGATGTGACATTTGGTTTTTCCAATCCGAACGATGACCCCTGTGGATATCGCTCAGTAATGGTAACGCAGCTATCGGAAGCCCACTATGCTGATGAGAGTATATTTGACGACCTCATGGGAGACAATACCGCAATAACGATGACATTCGAGAATGGAACATATACAGCAGTAATGCCCGCCTCTGAATATATTGAGCCTAACACAAAAAAGATGATGATGAGAAGCATGGAGGTTGAACTTTCATCAGCACTTGAGATCGGCGAGATCGATTATTTCTATATTTACAGAAGCGTTGCAGTACAGCATGGATTCAAGTTCGTAGAACTCCCACCGCAGATAGACCTGAGCTCAGTTGATTATGCTGATGAATATAATACAGTCAGGGTCAGGACCGCAGACGGTAAAATAGTCGTAGGAACGCCGATCGTCTACGGGATTACCATTCCGGACAATGCAATGCAGCCAGAGCTTGGAATCGAGTTCATAAAACTGCTGCTCAGCGCTGACGGGCAGAATGTATTCATCAACAATGGACAGCCTCCTATTGTACCGGCAGTGACAAATGATCTGGAAAATGTACCTGCCGAACTGAGAGCATTACTATAAACCGACGACTCTACCCAGGGAGTGGGGTTAAATTTCCGGGGTGGAGTTGGGTGGAGTTTAATTTAATATAATAAGAATTCGATAACACCATCTAAATGTTTAAAATAAAGCAGACCAGACACATGTTCACAAGCCGAAAAGCACCTGAGCCACTTATGCTCGTATTTCTTTTCCTGGCTCTGGTGCTACTGTTATTTGTTGCTGTAACGCTTGCCAACATGGTGATAGAGCAAGTAGTTACTGACCTGCCTGCACTTATCAGTGCGGCTTGCGAAAAGTCTGTCATAAAGTCCATATCACTATCTATGTATGCCGGGCTCGTTGCAACTTTGATATCCCTGGTGCTCGGGATACCTGCGGCATATATCCTTGCTCGTAAGGACTTTTTTGCAAAAGGTTTTGTTGAAAGTGTGCTGGATATACCTGTTGTCGTCCCGCATACTGTGGCTGGCATAGCACTTCTCACTATCTTTGGCGCGAACGGCTTGATTGGCGCTCCGCTCGAGTCGTATATCCAGTTCAGGGATGCATTTGCCGGTATTGTCATTGCCATGCTCTTTGTATCTGCGCCCTTTTTAACCAACTCGGTGCGTGAGGGGTTCCAGAATATAGACCCCAGACTTGAGAACACAGCCCGTTCGCTTGGTGCTCCTATGTGGAAAGCGTTTTTATTTGTCACACTGCCGCTTGCTGCACGCCACATCATGGCAGGTTCTATCATGTGCTGGGCGCGGGCGATAAGTGAGTTCGGTGCTGTCGTGATCATAGCATATTATCCGATGATAGGTCCGACACTTGTGTATGACAGGTATCTGTCGTACGGCCTGTCAGCGTCAAGACCTATTGCGGTTCTGCTGATACTGGTTACTCTTACAATATTCATAGCGGTAAGGCTTATATCCGCGGGCTGGCGTATATATGATAAGGATTGAAGGTCTGCACCGGAACTGGAAGGAATTTGCGCTAAAGGGAATAGACCTTGAAGTGCAGGATGGTGAATATTTCGTAATACTTGGTCCTACAGGTGCCGGAAAAACGCTCCTGCTCGAACTTATCGCAGGATTTCATGCGCCGGATAGCGGTGATATATTTATAAATGGGAAAAACGTCACAAGACTGCCGCCTGAAAAGCGCAATATTGGTTTTGTATACCAGGACTATTCCCTTTTCCCGCACCTGGATGTCAGGAAGAATATCGAGTTCGGACTGCGCATGAGAGGTATCAGTGACGGCAGCAGGGTTGAGAGGATGGCTGAGAACCTGAACATCTCGCACCTTCTGCATAGATATCCACTGACACTTTCAGGTGGTGAACAGCAGCGGGTTGCGCTTGCGCGTGTGCTTCTCATTGAACCGGATGTACTGCTGCTGGATGAGCCGATGAGCGCCCTTGACCCCGGGACCCAGGATACGACCAGGCGATTGCTTAAAAAAATACACAGCATGTCTGAGCTGATGGTTATCCATGTTACGCACAACCAGACAGAAGCACAGATACTGGCTGATCGCATTGCAGTTATGATGGACGGCAGGATAGTGCAGGTTGCAGCAGCAAACGAGGTGTTTGACAGGCCGCTTAATGACAGGATCGCGCATTTTATGGGGGTTGAAAATGTGCTGAAAGGAACAGTCACTTCTAACAGTGAAGGACTTACCAGTATTGCCCTGGATAGTTGTGAGATCGAGGCGGTGTCAGGGTGTGCGGTTGGTGAAACAGTCCATGCGTGCCTGCGACCTGAGAATGTGACAATTAGTGTAGTGCCTGTTAAAAGCAGTGCCAGGAATGCCTTTGAAGGAGATGTGATCGAAATTGAGCCGATGGGTGCACTTTTGAGGGTAAAGGTGGACTGCGGCTTTATGGTGAATTCGTTCATAACAAAACAATCGGCACTGGAGTTGGGACTTGAACTGGGTAAGCGTGTGACCATATCATTTAAAGCAACTGCCGTTCATGTAGTCTAAGCTGCGATAAATGATGTGAGGAACAATGATACCCAGGACAAAGCTGTGGCTGACCGAAGATGGGAAAACATTGATGGGCGAAGGAAAGGCTGCACTTTTATACGCCATCGATGAAGAAGGTTCGTTGAACAAAGCATGCAAGAAGGTCAATATCTCATATAAACACGCATGGCTTATGTTGAAGAATATTGAGAAAAATTCCGGGAAGGAGATTGTTACGAGTATTCGCGGTGGAAAGGACCAGGGTACATTTTTGACTGATTATGCAAGGGAGATGCTTAAGGAGTACGAATCGCAGAAGAACATTATTAGTGAAACTTTAGAGGATGAGACATTCTGGGAAGGGGTGGGACTGAAGATCACGGCTCGTAACCAGATGCCTGGGGAGGTTATCGATGTTGAGCAGGGGAATGTGATATCCAAGGTCAAGATATTGATAGAGCCTGTCGTCGTAACTTCACTTGTAACAAAGGAAGCCGTGGATAAGCTGGATATTAAAAAGGGTGATGAGGTATATGCGGTCGTCAAATCTACGGAAGTGATGATCGGGAAAAAGTGAATGTGTTTATGACGTTGTCGGACCATAACGATATTGTTATTCATCGCCAGGCATTTTAAAAATACATGAAAATTAAATACTTTAAACACGATTATGCTAATTGTGTTTAAAGTATTTGTAAACAGGAATGATAAATTCAACTTCCTTGAATTTTTAAAAGTTAATCAGATATAGGTGGAAACTTTTTGATTATGTCACTTTCATTGTAACCGCCGTATAGGTCTATGTCAACTGTTTCTCTTCCTTTGCCAAAGTTTGACATCATTTGGGCATTTTGATATATTGAAATATATTTGTAACCGTAAAAATCAGGGGATTGTTTTATATCTTCTAATGTGAATATTTCATCAGTCTGGGGTTCTACCAGGATAAATTCTTCATCTATAATACAATAGTTCATGGCGTGATAGTATCGTGTTCCTATTCCTACTGCCATTGTATCTCGCATTGATATTGCTCCCATATAGATGTCGTATTCTTTTGCGTTTTTAGCCAGGTCTCTTGAAAAGCCGCTGCATGTATAGTAATCAAAACTCCTGTGTGCGTCATTGTTAAAAGTCCCGTCATTTACTTTATCCACTTTCAAGAAATCAATTAGTTGTTGCATTTCCGGTGAATATTGTGGTTCTGGTGTATATTCGGTGTTATGTGTATTTTCGGTGTCATGTATGTTTCTGGTGGTACGTGTAATTTCAATTTCTTGTGAATACTCTTCTTCGATGCAACCCGTTCCAAGAAGAATCAATAATATGCAGAATATGTGTGTTATTATTTTTTTTATTTCCATAATATTACTGCCTATAATTATTATTGTGGTGGATTCGGTGGTTTTATATTTATTTTGTTGAGATGCTGCTGGATGGGGAGTTGATCGAGACCGGGAGTATGGAGTATGTATTTGGTTGGGTGGTGGATGAGTGAATGCAGGCGTTTATTCAGGGGGAGATGGTGGCTTGACTGGAGTAGAGTGAATAATTTTAACTAATTATAATAACTACTATTTTTAAAAGTTAATCGGATATGGGTGGAAACTTTTTGATTATATCACTTTCATTGTAACCGCCATATAGGTTTATGTCAACTGTTTCTCTTCCCTTGCCATAATTTGACATCATTTGAGCATTTTGATATATTGAAATATAGTAACTATTCAGCCATCCCCTCATTTCGCCCAACTCATTTAGTTTCTCCAGTTCCGAAACTATAATATCCACTTATCCATTATCCATAAATGGAGTAACTGGCTTTCCATTGAATACCGCTCCAATTGCATCAATGACA